>JACQOC010000012.1 GCA_016202785.1 Candidatus Aenigmatarchaeota archaeon | reverse complement strand
TCGGCCTGGCGCTGGCCGGCATGGTGAACACACTGGCCATGGCCATCGCGCTGCTGAACTCCGTGGTATTGGCCTTGTATGCGGTCGCCTTGCAAGGCCGGCTGCTGGTCGGCAACGCCTCGATCAGCTACCTGGTGGGCAGTTCCTTTTTATTCGGCGGGGCGGTGATGGGCAACTTGCTGTTGCCTGGCCTATTGTTCCTGCTGGCGTTCTTCGCCAACCTGGCCCGGGAGATTGTCAAGGACTTGGAGGACCTGGCCGGCGACCGCAAGGGCCTGGCCAAGCTGGCGCAACAGGCCAGCAAGCTGCGCGCCAAGGTGGAGCAAATGCTCGGCATCGGCAAGGGCAAGAGCCTGGCATTGCGCTTCGGCGAGCCGCTGGCAAGGGCAGCCGCAGCCGTCACCTTGTTAATCGCCATCGGCCTTTCCCCGTTGCCGTATCTGCTCGGCACCCTGTCCTTCAGCTATCTGCTGGCGGTGCTGCCGGCCGATGCGGCGTTCCTGTCCGTCATCTATGGCCTGGCGCAGGGCGACAAAAAGTATGGCAAGCTGAGCAAGCGGATAAAGCTGGCGATGCTGCTCGGCATGCTGGCGTTCGTCGCCGGCATCCTGATCAGGCTATAAGGCCTCGTCCAGCAGGATCTTCCACTTGGTGTAGTTTATGGAGTGGCTTTTGAAGAAATTTTCAATCTTCCTAGACTCGTGCTCCGGGCAGATTATCGTGTTGTCGGCCGGCTTGATGTGGCGGATCTTGCTGCAGATGCCCTCGCGCTCATAGCGGTAGCGGCCCATGTTGGAGCGGTCCTCATAGCCGTACAGCTTGCGGATGATGGCGGCTTTCTCCTTGGGCTGCTTGCCCGCCAGGTTGTATATCAGCATGCACGCTTGGCCGGCCATGGTCCCACGTTAGTTTTGGCCGGGCATGGTTATAAGCGTACTGGGGCCGGTTGCAGTAAGCTGCCCATTCTTGACGAGGCTAGGCCACAACCCAGTATATGATACAAATTTCTCCATTATAATGGTGGGAATTGCCGGCGGCGCAACGGCCTTTACTTTAATTAATTCCAGTAAAAACAACGAGAAAGGCTGGGTGTTGGAAAACACAACGCCCAAGCCTTCTCTCAGCCATCACTCAACCATGATTGGTTCCAAGTTGTTTAATCCGCCGCTCTCAACAGCGGTTCTTGCTGACCTGGCTATTCCCCGTCCTGTTGCTTCCCACTCCTACGCACCTGTCCATAGAACGGCCCGCAATTTTCCCAAGTCGGGTCTTGCTGCCCGGCGTTCTGCTGGACCGCTTCCTGGATACAACTTAAATCCGTGAACAGCGGAACAAAATATAAATGATCCGGGCCATGCAACTCCCGGGTCTCGAACGTTGTGGTCGCTTGATTTCCTTTGGGCTGGCTGCCATCAGCACGCTGCTCTTCCTGCTGTGCCCGAAATTCATCCTCGCTTGGTTTGCACATTATCAGACCCCCTTGTTTCACTAAGTTGTCTTGGTCAAAACATCCAGAAGAGAAACTGAACCATACAGAGAGCGGCAGAAGCAGGCTAGTGCTACGCCCGCATCCGCCGCCCTCTGACAGCCGGTCAGATACACAGTCGTTGTGTCCAAAATTACACGGTCTCGGGTAAGCGTCCCAATGCGGAATCCATTGGCGACGTGCTCTCTTCTATAGTTTTCACTTAGGATCAATCCCAGGTCCAGAAAGCATCCCGGAGATTATGGACAGAATGATGAAAATCACTATGGCCCATACTAACCAATCTGGCATTTTAAGATCATTTCTCCCTTCCTAGCCTCCAATTATAATGGATGGCCACAAAAGATACACGGAGAGACGGCAGACGCAGCCAGTGTTGCCGCCTATCCAACACAACCGGTCTTCAGGCAATAGCTCGGCTAATCACATAACAGCCATCGGGGCTCGCTTTCAGCACTGGCAGTCGCCATTTGTACCGCGCTCCCTGACCGGCCATGAATCGGCGTCAGGTTTGCTGAGTGTCTCGCGCTGGTTCACGTCGTGACCTTCGCTAGCTGGCACGCCGTCCGGCTTGTGGGCAAGGCCGTGCGGCACGTCCTCGGATACGATGGTGTGAGGCATATGATT
>JACQOC010000070.1 GCA_016202785.1 Candidatus Aenigmatarchaeota archaeon | reverse complement strand
CCGACGTCAGCCTTGATGACAGAAACGGTGGTTTTCATAGCGCTATAATATACAATATGCACCGCTTTTAAATACCTTCGGCGGCGCGGCTTGGGCAAGCGTTTACAACAGCAACATGATGAGGAATGCGAGAATGATTATCGCAACCAACATGGTAGTGATGCTGCGGCCGGCGCCTAAAACGTATTGGCCGAGGAAATACACCAGGCCACCAATAATGACGATGGTTATGATGACGAACGGCACGCCGCCAATCGCCAGCCGCACGCCGAAACTGTCCAGGATGCCGGCAAACCGGGCGAGCAGGCCAAGCAGGAAATCGATGGAATCAGTAAGGATGAAGACGAACAGGTTCAGTATTTCGACCAGCGGGGCGTCGGCCATATTAAGTATGGGTCGAGCGGCTTAAAGCGTCAGAAGAACCGTCCCAGGCTGTTCTGCTGCTGCCGGCCGGCGGCCTGCATTTCCGCCAGCGACTTGTCGACCCGTTCCTGGGAGAAATTGTGCTCTGTCACCATTATGCGCCGCACCTGGTCTTGATCCAGCGTGCCGGGCCTGATGTCCGCATCTACTGGCTCCAGGCCTTGGAAAATTTGCACGATCTCTTCCGGCCGGGCCGCGAACGGCCAGCCGGTTTCCGTTAGAATGGCGTTAAGCTCCTTCTTGTCCTGCACCAGCTTCAGCGCCTTCTTCGGCCCGATGCCCTTGATGCCGTCCGGGTTGAAGTCGGTACCGACCAAAATGGCCAGGCTGATCAGCTGCTCAAGCGTTATCCGCAAATGGGCCAGCACCTCGTCCAGCACGATAAGCTCCGGCTCGACCTCGACATACTTTTCCTTGCCTGCCACCTTGCGCTTGCCGGAAATGGCTAGGTTGCGCACCAGCCGCGGCGTGCCGAACAGCAGGCTGTCCCAATCCTGGCTGGCGGCCGCATATACCTTGCCGGTGCGGCACAGATATGCGGCCTGCGCTTCGCCTTCCGATGGTGCCTGTACATAAGCGATGCCGAGGGCCGCCAGCAACTCTTTGGCCTGCTCGACCATCTCCTTGGTCAGCCTGCTCGACCGTTGCGCTTCCTTGCGGGCCTGCTCCAGGTCACCTTCCTCCAGCGCCTGATTCCACTTTTCTAAGGCCTGTTGCCGGGCCTGGATGCGCTGCGCAACTACCGCTTTCTTCAGCTCCGGCGGCTTGCCGTCGAACACATAGACCGGGGTTATGCCTTCCGCCATTAATCTGGTGCTGCGGTAAAACAGGCCGGAGAGATGGCTGGTTATCTGGCCGTTGGCGTCGCGCAGCGGTTCGCCCGTCACCCGGTCCCGGATGATGCTCAGGAACTGGTAGATGGTGTTGTACGCGTCGATGGCAATCGTCTTGCCCTTCAGGTCGGCCAAGGAAATAGCTTTAGTCGGCACGATGCCAGTCAGCTGGACGCCCATATAATCCGTATTGCTGCTTGGCTTATTATTGTTTGGTCCATCTATTCAGAGGCAGCGCCGTCACAACTGGCAGGAAGACTGCTGCTCACATTGCTGATATTGGCCGCTGCAGCCACGGCTGACGAATCCGCCGCGCCAACTGCAGCCGTTGTGCGCAATGCATTGGTCCTGGGCGGTGAACTGAGTGCAGCTCAAGGTCTGGCAGCTTTGCCCGGTTGGCCGGCAAGTCAGGCCACTGCAGCACTCGGTCGAGCTGGCACAAGCAGCAAACGGGCCCTGGCACACTGACGGCTGGATATCGACAGTGAAAGTATAAAACGAATATTGCGTGTTAGCATTGCTGTCCTGGCATAACATGCCTAGCACGTAGTATTCGTAAACAGTTTCGTTGCTAATCGCGTTCGTCAGGTTTGCTATGGCAGTAGCATGTGTCGTGTTTCCGGTCACTGCAAAAGGCGCGTATGGCGCTGGCGTGCAGCTGCCTACCCCCTGGAACGGATAATCCTGGCACCGCGACAAGCTGCTCTGGCATGTGGCGGCTTCATCCGTTGTTACCTTGAGTATGAAAAAACTGTCGGTAATGCTGGCCGAGAAGCTTGGCTGCTCGACGGTTATCATTGGCGGTACGGTATCCGGAACGCTGCAGAAGCTGAAGTCACGGAAAGCGCACAGGCCGGCCTGGATGGCTGCGACGATTTCTTCCAGCACCGAAACCCTAGTCTGCAAACTGCTTACTGTCTGGTCATGGCCGACACCAGACAATATGCGGTCAATGCGTTCCTCAAAGGACGCCAGTGGTTGGGCGCCAACCAGCAAACCGCCATTGATGAAAAACGTTGGGACTCCGGCGACGCCAAGGTAGTTCCCCTGGTCAATATCGCGCTGCACTTTGCCGGCAAAATAGCCAGTGTCAAGGCAATAGTCAAATTTGGTCTGATTCAAGCCAATTTCTTGGGACCAGTTCTTTAGGTCATCGAGACTCACACTGACCGTTCCCGAATCAATTTCCTGCTGCTCGCTAAAGATTTTATCATACATCTCCCAAAACTTATTCTG
>JACQOC010000003.1 GCA_016202785.1 Candidatus Aenigmatarchaeota archaeon | reverse complement strand
CTATACGCAGCCGCTGGTCGCGGACGGCATGGTGGTGTTCGGCTGCGAGGACGGCAAGCTATACGCACTGTCAAAATCAGGCCAGCCCCTTTGGAGCTTCGCCAGCAACGGGCCGATATGCTCGTCACCGGTTCTCGGCAACGGCTCGATATTCTTCGGCAGCTATGACGGCAACCTGTATTGCCTGTCGCTTGCCGGCAGGCTCAGGTGGTCGTTCCAGGCCAACGGCCTCGTGACCTGCCGGCCGGCCTATCACGACGGCCGGATCTATTTCTCCTCCTACCGCAAGCGGCTGTATGCCGTCGACGAGCGGGGCAAGCAGCTCTGGGTCGCAAGCCTGAAAAGCGAATGCTTCCAGAACCCGGTGGTGCATGACAACCGCATATATCTGGGCAGCCATGACGGCGCGATGCAGGTCTTCGCGCTGGACGGCAACCTTGACTGGCGGTTCCAGGCCAAGGACCTGACCTGCGACGAGCCGGCTTTCGACGGGAATACCATGTACCTGGGCTCAGCCGACTTCAACGTCTATGCGGTCGCGCTCCCGACCCATGCCTTGAAATGGAAAACCGCGACGAGCGCGGCGGTATGGAGCGTGCCGGTGGTGCATGACGGCATGCTGCTCATCGGTTCCCATGGCTGCAAGCTGCACGCTTTCGACAAAGAAACCGGCACGCTTCTCTGGGATTTCGGCACCAGCTCGACGGTGCAGGCGCCGTTCGAGCCGGATAGCGCTAGCGGGCCGGAACCGTTCCAGCTGGTATGGTCGCCGCCGGCATCAAGCGCAGCCGGCTACCGCGCGGCGGCCGGCGGAACGGCAGGCGTGTCCTATAATTTTCTGGACAAGTCCTATACCGGCTCCCGGCATTATGCCGGCAAACGCCACCGGTACACTAGCGATAAATAAGCTAAGGCTGCGCCAGCGCCTGTTCTATGTCCGTGACGTCAATGTCAGCTACCGCCTGCTCCATGCTTTCGTCGACCGCCGCGAACGCCGCATCCGGCGGCTCCGGCTGCTGACCGGCCGGCCCCGGCGCAGCCTGCTGCTCCTGCGCTGCTTGATCGCTAGGCGCCTGGCTATTGAAAACCATGAAAGCCGCCGCCAGCACGATGACCGCCGCCACGATGCCGATCAGGATGTTCCGTTCCATCTTTAACCGCGCCCGGTGCCGTTCGACTGGTTCCTGGACTGCTTCAAGGCCTCGCGGGCCGCTTCCTTGGCATCCTTGAAGCCGTCCTTGGCCTCCTCGATGGCCTCTTTCATCTGCCCCTTCTTCTGCTCCAGTTCCAGTTTTAGCCGGGCTTTGGTGCAGATGGCCGGATGCTCCTTGCAGAAACCCGGGCAGCCCTCGGCGGCCGGGTCGCTTGCGCACAGTTTGCGCAGTTCATCCCGGCATTTGCTGTCCTCTTGGTGGCCGGAGCAATAGTGCCGGAAGACCGCCACACATCTCGGATCCTGCGGGTTGTTCGCGCAGAAGTCAGCTATCTTCTCCCGGCAGTCATGCGTATCCAGCTTATCGCAGGCATTGCCGACCCCTTTCCCCAGCTCGCGGCAGCGCTCCGGGTTGGAAGCGCAGGCATCCATAACGTCCTTGCCTTTCTCCATTTCCGTCTGCTTGCGCTCCACGCCCAGGATGTAAGCGTTGTAGTCCTTCCCGCCGATGGTGAGCTTGCCGAACCAGATTTCGGCCTCCGCTTTGATGTAAGCCGATATGCTGAAGCTGCCGGATTGCGAACCGTTAAGGTACAGCAGGCCGGAAAACGTCTTGTTGCCGGTGGTTATGTTACGCATCCGGTACTGGTCTTCGCCCAGGTGCAGGACGCCGGCCGCCACCGTGGAGTTCTCGTCCCCGATGCGCAGCAGCATCCGGCCGATGCCAATCTTTAGCGGCAGGAAATCCTGCGCGTCCGTTGTGGCGATGGCAATGCCTTTGCCGATGATGTGGAACGACCTTATTTCCGCTTTCGGGCCGTCCGCCACGGCCAGGAAAGCCAGGATGGAGAAGAAAAGGATTGCCGCAACTGCCAGCAAAACCGGCTTGGCCATGCTGAGTATTGGCGGTTTCCAATAATATACTTGGCACAATTCAGGCAAACACGGCGCCGGTCTTCTGGTAGAAGCGCCGCGCCTGCGCCAGTTCCTGCCGGCCTTTCGCGGTCAGCCGGTAGTAGGTCTTGACCGGCCCGCTGCCTTGGCCGTGGCCGGCGATGCTGACATAGCCGGCCGCCTGCAGCTTCTTCAGCACCAAATAGGCGGTCACGCCGCCCGGCCGGAAGCCGAACCGTTCCGCAACCCGGGACCGGATCTCATACGCATACAGGTCGCCGGACTTGAGCAAGGCCAGGATGTACAGCCACAGGTTGTCAGCGGTTAGCGACCTGCGGAACCGCTCGAACGGCGTCGGCATAAGTTATAATGCACCTTGTAAAATTAGTAAGCCTAGCGGTGTTGGAACACTTCCACGTCCGGCGCGACATAGATGCCTTTGCCCTTCTCGATGCGCATCGCCACCAGCTTCTCCTGGTGGTTGCAGCCCTTCATCTTCAGCACCTCGATGGCCCGTTCCCGGTACGAGCCGGTGCGCAGGTAGTATAATGCTATTATCCCGTCGGCCAGGAACTCCTCGATGTCGGCTACTTCTGGCGCCTCCGGCAACGGCATCTTCTCCGAGATCAGCAATGCCGTCGCATTCAGCTCCTCCAGCGAGCGGAACAGCTTGTGCGCATACAGCCAGCGCCCCTTGCCGCTGCCGAAGAAGATGTCCATGAGGATGGACAGGGAGTCGATTATCACCAAGTCCGGGATAAAGGCGGCCGAAATGACGTGGTGCAGCGCCTTGCGCACGTCCAGCCCTTGCGTGATCCGCCCGGAAGCTGACACCAGCCCTTCCAGGTGCTGGACATCGACATATTTTATCACCAGCAGCTTCTTGCGCTGGAACTCGTCGAAGTCCCAGCCAAACGACCTGGCATACTTCTCCAGGCTGTGCTCGTTCTCGTCAAATGAGACGTATACGCATTTCTTGCCCTTCTTGCAGGCGTTGTGCACGACCTGCAGTGCCAGGATGGTCTTGCCGGTGCCGGGCGAACCTGCCAGCAGCACGGTAGAATTGCGCGGTATGCCGTTTTCCAGCAAGGCGTCCAGGCCGGGTATGCCGGTAATGAAGAAATCACTCTCGGCAGCCTTCTTGGGCGACGCCATAATAAGCATTATTCGGCTTGGCTTAAAAATCAATGGCTTTTGGCTTCCCGCTGCGGCTGGCTATAGATGGCGAAGAAATAGGCGCCGACCACGGCCCAATACCCCAGGTAAGCAAGCACCCGGAGCAGTTCCGGGTTGCCGTCATAGCCGACCAGCGCCTTTAGGATGGAACCGACCGCCCCTTTCTCGTGCAGCGGGCCGCTGGCGTCGGCCGGGTTTAGGTTGAAGGCCGGCTCGGCCAATATGCCCAGTTCGGTGCCGCTGCCTTCCAGCGCTTCGATATACTCGTGCACACCGTACCCGAACAGGCCGGCGGCGAAGACGATGAGCAGCACGCTGGTGTACTTGAAGAACTGCCGCAGCGGCAGCTTGACCGTGCCTTTGATCAGCAGGTAGCCAAGCGCGGCGACCAGCGCCAGGCCGGCCGCCATCCCGGCGGCGGTGCCGGCGAAATCGATGCCGAACAGCGCGGTCAGGAACAGCACCGTCTCGATGCCTTCCCGGAACACCGCGATGAAGGCGATGCTGGCGATGCCGACGAGGTGCATCGTGCTTATCGACACGTCCACTTTCTGCTCCAATTCGCCCTTGATGCGGTTGGCGTTCTTGCCCATCCAGAATATCATGCTGGTGAGCACGACAGTGGCGAGCAGCGCGGCGGTGCCCTCGAACAATTGTTCCGCCACGCCTTCCAGCGACGTGTAGGTGAATAGCAGCGCGGCCCCGGCCAAAACGCTGGCGGCGACCGCCAGGCCGCTGCCGATCCAGACATAGCGGTTGAGGTCCTTGCGCCCGATCTTGGTCAGGTAGGCGATGATATTGGCGATGATCAGGGCGGCCTCCAGCGCCTCCCGGAAGGTGATAAGGAATGCCGGCAGCATAAGTTACCTTTGCTTCCCGGCGGCCTTGAGGCTTGGCAGCAGCAGGCCGTCTTCCTTTTCCAGGTGCGCCTTAAACAGGCCGACCAGTTCCAGCGACAGCTGCTTTATCCCTTCGGCCCGCGCCTGCCCCTTGGCTTCGGCCAGCGCCTCCAGCTGGGCGAACTTCTTGCGCAGGATGCGGTGCTCGGTTTCCAGGGTGTCGATCAGCTCCGGATCCATGGCCTTGCGCGCCGCCGGAAAGACCTGCCTCTCTTCCATCTGGAAGTGCTGCTCCATGTCGCCCTTGAAGAACGCCGCCATCTGCTTTATCGAGCGGTCGGTCACCTTGCCCGGCTGGCGCGAATAGCGCTCCAATATGGCCACCTTTTCCATCACCACTTCGGTTTCGTGGTCCATGGCTTGGGCCGGCTGCATGCTTTTCCACAGCTCCGCTTTGCAGCTGCAGGCGAAGCCGCAATAGCGGGTGGCATGCGCTTCCAGGATGTGGAAAATCGGCACGATGGTCTCGCGGTTGAGGTGATACAGCTTGCTCTTGCCCCGGGCCTCGGCATGCACGAAACCGCAGTCCTTGAGCAGCTTGAGATGGTGGCTGGCCAGGCTTTGCTTGATGTCCAGGCCGGTGTGGATTTCCGTCACGGTTTTTGGCCCGGCCAGCAGCAGGCTGATGATGTCGAGGCGGTTGCGGTCCGCCAGGGTATAGAAGAACCGTTCGCAAACGATCTTGTTCATATTGATGGTAATTGATATTCACGTACTTAAATACTTTTAGAACTTTCAAAAACTTGCAAAACCAGCTAGCCTTTGGCCTTCTTTGCCTCGGCCTTTTCCCCGGTCAGGATGGCATTGACCACGCCGTCCTGGCCCGGCCGGGAGGTTACGATCGCTTGCCCTGCTTCGGTCCGGATGAGCGTCCCGCGGGTGATGATGTTCTGCCGGGCGTAGTGCACGTTGGCCGGGTTCTTGTCGACCGTGATGATCTTGGCCTTGGCGTACTTGCCGGTCTTCCTGTCCAGCACGTTGGCGCTGGCCGCGATGGCCAGCTTCTGCTTGTTGGCGCCGCCCCTAGTGCGGTGCTGCACCAGCTTGCGCTCCCCAACTGTCGTGCGGATGAAGCCCATGCTCCGCTCCCGTTTCTTCTTCTTGCGCTGCTGCTCGATTGACCCGCCAGTCGGCTGCCGGGTTGACCTTAGGTGCCATTCGACCATAATAATCAGTATATAGATGGGCCAAGGCTATTTAAACCCTAAGCTCCTCCCATACTACCTTGCCTTGCTCCACCAGCTGCCGTACCTTCCGTTCCTTGCCGGACAGCTGGCTGTTGCCGGTCTTGACTTCCATAAAGACAATCTGCTGCGGCTCATTGTTGGCCAGGCCGTCGAACACGATGAGGTCAACTGGGCTGCCAAGGAATCTGGCGTCAGTCGGGTCATATTTGAAGCCCGGCAGAAACGGCGCCAGTTGCTCGGCAAACTTTCCGCCCAGGGTTTGCCTTGACCTTTGCACTGCATCCGAACGGATGGATTTTTCGGCCTGCGCCAGCCAGGCGTGAAGGCGCGCTTGCGCCAGCTTGGCGCCGATGAGCATGCCAAGCACGATGGCCGCAAGTAGGCCGAAAAGGAACAGCGCATCATCTATAGGCATGCCTATTGTTGGCGGCCGGCCTAAAGTAAATGCCCCCACGGCGATTCGAACGCCGATCACCGGCTTCGGAGGCCAGCATTCTATCCATTAAACTATAGGGGCGGCAGTAATCATTCTGTGTGGAAATTAATTAATGCCGCCCGGCAGGCCAAATGCCGGCGGGAGCTCAGCCGACCCTTTCCCTTGGCCCGAAGATGGCGGTTCCGATCCTTACCATGCTGCTGCCTTCCTGGGCCGCGATCTGGTAAGAGTTGCTCATGCCCATCGATAACCAGCGCATCTGCACGTTAGCCAAGCCCAGGGTTTTGCAGCCGTCGAACAGCAGCTTCATCTGCCGGAAGTAGGGCCGCGCCAGCTCCGCTTGCCCGGCCGGCTCGATGGCCATCAACCCTTCGATCTTCAGGCCCGGCAGGCTTGCCGCTTCCTTAAGGAAGCCGGCCAGGCTTTCCGGCAACACGCCACCTTTTTGCCGTTCCCGGCCGATGTTGACCTGCACCAGGCAGCGCATGCTTTCGCATCGCTTGCCGATCTCTTCCGCCAGCCGCATGCTGTCCAAGGTCTGGATGCAGTCAAACACCTCGACGGCCTTCTTGACTTTGTTCCGCTGCAGGCTGCCGATGCAATGCCATTCCGCCTCGCCTTTGGCCATGGCT
>JACQOC010000008.1 GCA_016202785.1 Candidatus Aenigmatarchaeota archaeon | reverse complement strand
GTATAACTCTGAGTATATACTGTTTCCAAAAACCACGGACTTTAAATCCCTCGGCTAATATGATTAGACACGGGCCGATAGTCGAACGGTAAGACGCCTCCTTCGCATCATGTTTCCACGGGCATGCGACGCCTGTGCGGAACGCGAGACAGGAGGAAACTCCGGGTTCAAATCCCGGTCGGTCCATATCTATCAGAATTTACGTTGCGCAATGGGAATTCTGAAAATCAAGGCCACTTCCATTCCAGTATCTTGCCTTCGATTGCGTTCTTCGCATACACACTGTCGAACCTCTCGATGATGGGGTCGATGAGGTCTCTGTCGCGGTCAGCAAGGGCATAGCGATCTTTTTCATGGAGCCTATTCCTTCTATCATAATGGGTGTTAGTGGCCCAGAAAGCTCTGATATATCTCTCCCCAGCCGCGGTTTCCAAAATAACTATTCCGTTGGGCAGCAGAATATCCTCCTCGAAGGCGACATTAAGAGAGAATTTCTCTTGCCTGCCGGAATCCTTAAAGGCTTCCTTAAGCGTTTTCGTTAACTCGGGCACCACATAGTCTTCAATGCTGCTTCCGTAAAGTGCCCCTGGGCTTTTTCTATTGCGATATTCCTCTGGGGCAAGAATTCTGACTTCGTTTAAGGCTGTATTATTTCTAGCCATCCCATACCACGCGTCCTGTGCGAGGCCGCCGAATCTCTGTAACGTGTCGAGAACCCTGACTGTTGATGCCGGTATCCAGCTGTCGTCAGCGTCCTTGAAGTAAAGCCGGACAAGAGACGGATCAGATATAACCGCCCCCACACCTTCCAAATAGGAAAAATGGAGGGCGTCCATTAGAGCCCTTTGCGGGATTCTGATCGTTTCACCAATTTTTATGACGGGTATTTGACCATCTTTAATCATCTTATAAATCTTGTTTGGCGATACGCTGAGAAGCCTAGCCGCCCCACTGACTCTAAGCAACCTGTCGGTAAATAAGTCCATTTTACCCCTAAGATCATATTTATCCATTCACGGCCACCGCCATTCCATAACCCTACCTTCGTTTTTGCTTTTCCCGTAAAGCCTGTCGAATTCGCTGTCTAGAGGCGCTATGATGCCCGGATAGTTTTGCCGTTCCCTGAACGCTATGCTGTATGGTTTCTGATGTGCCGAGAAGCCATATGTCTTATCTGCGTGGCTGACCGGATAGATTCTCAAATGCCGGTGTTGGCCATCGCTGTCCTCGAGCAGCATAGCGCCGGCCGGCATGAACGCGTCGGCGGCGGCCATGCCTAAATAGAAGCTGTCGGTGCGCTCAGGCGTATGCGCATGGAACGCGGACTTCATTGCATACATCAGTTTTTCAAAGGCACGGCTTTTCCGCTCCCGCCCGTTCCCTTCCTTTTCGGCAGATGTTATTATCTTCACCGATTCCAGTTTCTGGTTGGCGGCCGCCATCTCGCTCCAAGCAGAATAGAAATCCTCATCCCACGCCTTCGTCGTGTCGAAGATTTTTATCCCTCTCGCTTCTATGTATTGGCCTCTGACGTCGGAAAAGAACGTCCTCTTTAAGGCTACGTCCCAGTTGAACATGCCGTCTTTCTCCGCTGTGGAAACCCTGATGTAATCCATCAGCAGCTTTTTCGGAATTCTTATCTGCTCGCCTATCCTGACTACCGGAAACCCCTCTTCGCGAATTAATCGGTAAATTGTAGGACTTGAAACTCTCAGCAAACCGGCCGTTTCAGAAACAGTCAGCAGCTCCGCGTGCACCTGGTCTAATATTTTGCCAATTTCCCCGGAGATTCCGCTTGTATAATCCACATTCATTGGACGAGTCTTGTGTTTCCGTTTCATGTTACACCACCAATAGGATGTAACAGCACTATTTCAATATCTGTGGTATTTAAACAACACCACAAATTAGTATGATGCCATTACCGATATTGCGCGCCATCGGCCTTTCGGACGGCGAAGCGAAAGTCTACCAGGCGCTGCTGGACTTGGGCCCGGCGCCGGCCGGCCGCATCCATGAGAAGGCCGGCATGGAGCGGCGCAACGTCTACGACATCCTCAGCAAGCTGATCGAGAAAGGCTTAGTCGCCTATGTCGAAGAGAACGGCCGCAAGGCCTACAGCCTGGGCCATCCGAACCGCCTGCTCGGCTACCTGGACGAACGCGGCCAGGAGCTGGCAAGGCTGCGGAAGAAAGCCGAGAAGGAGATGCCGTCTTTGCTGGAGCGGTTCAGCGCCCGGCGGCCGGAAATCAACGCCCAGGCCTACCGCGGGAAAGACGGCATCAAGGCAGTGTGGGATGATATGCTGAACCATAAGGAAATACTTTGGATCGGCTCCGGCCGGTACGTGCCGAAGAAAATGCCGCATTTCTTCGCCGCCTGGAACCGGAGACGGGTGAAGCTAGGGATAAAATGGCGCAACCTGCTGCGCCACGAGCTGCGCGGCAAGACCAGGCTTTTCGCCCATGAGCAGGCCAGATTCCTGCCGCCGGAATTCAGCGCCAGCCCGGCGGTCATCGCCATCTATGGGGAGAAGGTCGTCAACTTCCTGCTCGGCGAGGATTATTTCGCGTTCGTGGTCGAGAGCCGGGAGCTGGCCGAGAGCTACAGAAGATATCATAAGTACCTGTGGGAAAAAATCGCCGCAAAATGAATGTGCCACGGTTTATACGATTGTATCAACATTTTGATACAGTTGTAGCAAGTGGCGGCTGAGAACGCGTTCAGAAGGCATGATTATTTTCGCCGCCGCTTAGATGCGAAATCTGGACACGTGGCGTGCGCCGCTATAGATGAGCACGCCGGCGAAGGTGGTGTAGGACAGCGCCTTGAACACGCTGTCGATGTGGTCCTTCTCCACCAGGCCCAGCGCCTTCTTGGCCACGGTTCTGCGCGGCCAGGAGTAGTTGTCTTCCATGTAATCGAGCAAATGGTCATACGACAGCTGCAGCCTGGACAGCGCCAGGTTGGACATCATCGGCACGCTGGCATAGCGGGCCTGGAACTCTATGTTGCCGTTCCGGATGGCCTTGAGCAGGCCATCGACGTGCTCAAAGTCCGCGTTGATGACGGCATTGCCGACCATCTCAGTAGTGTGGGCGTCTGAGCCAGCCGTAACTAGCTTGCCGTGTTTCTCGGCAAACTGCCGCGCGGCCCGGTTCGACAGCCGGTCGATGTTGATCGCGTTGAAAGTCTCGACCGCATCACAGTGGATGGCATTGTTCTTCAGTCCGTCGCCCTTGATGTCGAACGGGTGCGGAGCGATGGACAGGCCGCCCTGCTGCCTGATCAAATCGACCGCTTCCTGCACGTCCAGGTGCGGCTTTATCGCCTCTTCAATGCCGATGGCGAGCAAGTGGCCCTGGTTGGTGCTGATCTCCTCGCCTTTGAAAACCTTGATGTTGTATTTCCGGTCCAGCCTGGAGCGCAACGCCTTATGCACCCCGTTCAGGGTGTTGTGGTCAGTTATTGTTATGGCACCAAGGCCTAACTGCGCGGCCCGGCCTACCATCTCGTCTGGCGAATTGACGCCGTCATAGAAGACTTTGGTGCCGTGGGAGTAATAGGTATGAGAATGCAACTCTGCCAGCATACGTGAATATTAAGGCCAAAGGCTTAAAAAAGGTTTCCAAACGCTGATTTTGCCCCACGGTCAAGTAGCGCGGCAGGCATTTATAGCGCGCGGCAAATATTGTTTATGTTGCGCACCGACCGCAAGAAAATGGCACAGCTGGCCGCAAAATTCGGGGTGGAAATGCTAGTGCTATTTGGCTCCCAGGCTAGAGGCGACGCCCACAAGTCAAGTGATGTGGACATAGCATACCTTGCCCCCGGGGGGCTTTCCCTTCGCCGCGAAGCACAGCTGGCAGCCGCCCTTTCACATGCCTGCCACGCCAAGGACATCGACTTGGTCCCGCTCCGGCACATGCAGCCACTGCTTGCCTATCAAGTTGCCAAGAGCGGCAAAGTCTTGTACGAAGGCCGACGGTCGCTTTTCAACAGCTTCAGCCTGTATGCGATAAAGCTCTACCACGAATCCAGGCCGCTAATGGCAATGCGGGAGGAGCGGCTCAGGCAACGGGTTGGGGCATAGGTGCATATGATTGACAGGCAATTGGTCATCAAGAAGCTGGCGGACATCAGCGCTTTTGCCGACGAGTTGGAACGAATATTGGGCTTCTCCGACCAAGAGATAGGTGCCGATTTCCTCAAGCAGCGCGCCGCCGAGCGGCTGCTGCAGCTCATCGTGGACAGCATGGTGGACATTAACCTGCACCTGATACGGGCGGAAAAGCTGGCTATCCCTGACGATTTCCAGAGCTCTTTCCAGCTGCTGGCAAAGCAGGGCGCATTCCCTGCCGGCTTCGCCAAGAAAGTGGCGCCGGTAGTCGGCCTCCGCAACCGCATCGTGCACCGCTATGCCAGCGTAGACATGGGGCAATTCCTGCGGGAACTGAGGAAGGACCGCAGCGATTTCTGGGAGTATCTGCGGCTGGTAAAGAAGCACATCGGCTGAGTGGCTTGGCTCCATTTTTTACCTGCGTGCCAGCCCGTTCAATGCCGCATTTTTCGCGCAATGGCCAGGCCGTAAACCAGTGCAAAGCCTACTGCTGCCAGGAGCTGGAACAGCGAAGCAAGGTTGCTGGAAGCGGCGGCAAACCCGGCCAGGAAGCCGGCAGCCAGCGCGATGAGCGCGCTCCAGAGGTACAGCTCGCGCGACGCCGGCAGCAGGGAATCGACCAGCACCAGCAGGCCAATGGCGGCAAGGATGGCCTTCAACGGCAATGCGTCCTGCATGATGCCAGACGCAAGCAGCATGCCGGCCACCAGGCCCTTGATGGCGGCGGTGCGGCTGGTCAACGGCCGGTCGGTGTCGCGCTCCATTACTAAGATTGGCCGGGCGGATAAAGAGCTTTCCAGCCGCTTGGGACTGCTCTGGTTTTATATGCGCGGCGGTGCAAAGTTTACTTATGCGGCTGCTGTTGCTGCCTATCTTGTTGCTGGTCGCCAGCGCCAGCCTGGCCAGCGCCAAGACGCTCGACCAGCATGTAACTGAAATAACTGACGGCCGGCTGGTCGGCGCGCAGCTGCCGGCCGGATTCGACTGGATAATCGGCGATGCGAAAATCCAGGCGTACATAGTTCCAAGCTACCCTGCCACGGACATTTTCTATGGCGAACCGAGGCGCTATACTTACGCGCTTCTGCTGGAGATAACCGGCAACAAAGTGAAATCCTTGACGAAGGGCGAAGCAGCAAACCCGGCCGTCATAATTGCCGGTTCGGCGGATGCGGCCTTGCGCATTTTCGAGTCGGCCGACCCGCTGGCTACCCTGAAAAGCCGGATGGCAGGCGGCGACCCGCGCTACCGGAGCATGGACGGCCTGCTTTCCATGAAGATCTGGGTCATAAAGACCATCGGCATTCTTCTTGCCATCTTTTCCCCGGACTTCAAGGACATGCTGCCATTGCTGGAAGAACGGTGATTTCCGGTACGCACTGCGGTCGGCTAGAACTCCGCGGCCAGTTTGGCCAGCCCCTTGCCTGCCAGCCGGTACACGGTCCAGTCGGCCATCGGCACTGCGCCGAGCTTCTGGTAGAAACCAATCGCTGGTTTGTTCCAGTCCAAGACCCACCACTCGAAGCGCCCGCAGCCGCGCTCCTTGGCAAGGCATGCCAGGTAGGCGAGCATGGCTTTCCCGAACCCCTTGCCGCGCACCTCCGGCTTGACGAAGATGTCCTCGAGATACAGACCGGGGCGGCCGAGAAAAGTGGAATAGTTGTGGAAGAAGATGGCGAAGCTTACCGGCTTCTTTTCGTAGAAGCCGAGGACGGCTTCGGCAACACGCCTGTGGCCGAACAGCGTTTCCTGCAAGGCTGCTTCGGTAGCGGTCACCTCATGCAGCAGCTTCTCATAGCCGGCCAGCTCGCGGATGAAAGCCAGCAGCAGCGGCACGTCAGCCGGCCCGGCAAAGCGCAACTCGAAGCCGGGTATTTTGGTCGGAATCATGTATTTTCATTCTGTCTGACAATTAAAAGCGTTTGCCCGGCTAGCGGAACTCGGCGCGCTTGAACTGCTCCGGCTTCTTGCCCTTCTTGACGGCCGTGCTGCTGAGGAAGGTCCACTCTTCCTCCGGTATCTCGAGCAGGTCCTTCATCACGTCCCAGGTATGGTCGCGGACAATCTGCAGCTGGCGCATGTAGCTGCCGGCCTGCAGGCCCTCGACGCCGAAGAACTCCGGCGGCAGGTCGTCCGGCTTGACGTCCTGCTCCAGGTAGTAGGCCATCAGCCGCAAGTTGTCTACCGAGTGCTTGAACGGGTCCTCGCCGCCGCCGCGCTCGAAAATAAGGTAGCCGACGCGCTTCTTGCCGAAGCCGGTCTTGCGCAGGTTGTGCAGCAAGGTGTACAGCAGCACGTCGCCCATCTCTATTTCGATGTGCGGCTGGAGCGGATTGGGGTGGTTGGCGTGCACTGACACGACCAGCTCGCCGAAATCCTTGATCTTCGCGATCGATTCGTTGCTCTCGTTGAGGGCGTCCAGGCCCTGGTTGGCCAAGTGCTCATGGTCGACGATCATCATCACGCGCTTGCCCCACTGCGGGTAGCGGTCGCGGATGGATTTGACGGCAGCGTAAATTTGCTTGGTGCGCCACAGGATGAACAGGCCGGCATACTCGGGCGAGCGGGAATCCGGGTTCTCCATGCCGATGATCAGGTTTTCTGCTATGTGTTTCAGCTCCGCTTCCTCTTCCCTGTCCTTGGCCACCTTCGGTATCTCTTCCTTGATGAACTTCTCCTCCAGCCAGTGGAACGCCGCTTTCAGGTGGCCCTCCAGGTATTTGCTGCCGACCGCGGCGTAAAAGAACTCCTTGAAGCGCCGGTCATTGGTTTCCTCGGCGTGCCGCCAGGCCTTGTCCAGCCAGCGGTCGTCCTTGTAGTTGATGGCATACGGGCCGATCAGCACGTCCTTATACTGCTCGGCCATGGCCACCCACATCGGGTCTTTGGTGAAAAAAAGATGGTAAGCCATGAAGATGTAACCGTCAACTAGCCCCAGCTCGGCGCGCAATTCTTCGGTGTCCCACTCCTCCCCACGCTCCAGCTTCTTGCGTATCGCGGCCTTGTAGATCTGGTCATGGTGCTCGGTCGTCTCCTTTATTGCGTCCTGCTCGCGCTGGTCGGCCTGCTGCTTCAACTTGGCAACCGCAGCCTCCAGTTGCGCGGCCCGCTTCTTGGCTTCCCGCAACTCCGCAGCGCTGGCCCGGCCCTGCGCTATGGCCGCCCGCAGCTGGTTCAGCTCTTCCTGCTTCTGGGAGAAATCCCGCGTCGCATCCCGGATCTCCTCTTCCTTCTTCCGCCGATAGAATTCCCCGTCAATCCGGGCTTGGGACTGCTCCTTCTCCTTCAGTATCTGGTGCACGTAATGGTGCCATTTCTTCTCGATGAACCATTCCCTGAGTTTGGCGTTCTCCTTCAGTATGTGCTTGATGAAGCGGCCATCGTGGTCGACGAACGCTGTCGTCAGCTTGCGCCCGCCATACGTCTGCATCTCCAGCCAGAAGTTCAGGCTGGCATGGAAGTCGATGTACGCCGCCCCGGCATAGATGGCCGACCGTATCGATTTGGTCATGCGGTCGTGCGCGTCGCGCCAGTCAGCCCGTTCCGGTATTTCCAGTGGGACCTGCAGGTCGCCGTGGAACAGCACTTGCACTTCCTGCTTGCGCGCCATGTGCCGGATCTCGCGGCCGTGGCTGTACGGCACCTCGTGGGCGACGTCAGCAGCTATTTCCATGCAGTCCGCGCCCCGGGTCAAAGTGTAACCCAGCTTGCGGATGGCGTTGGCCAGCTCCTCCGAGCGTGCCGCATAATAGATGCCGGAAGTCACGCCGACGCGGAACTGCTTGGTCTTGAGAAAAACGCCCTTGCCAGTCGACTTGCGCAGCGCGCCGTGCCCGTCGCTAGAGTGCTGTTCCATGCCATTTATAGTAAGCCCCGCGGCGGTTAATTAAGATCCAAGCGGCTACTCGTACAGCCGCTGGCCGTGCATGTCCCGGTATGATTCCATCTTGCGCAGCATGAACTCCACCATCCGGGTGTACTCGATGCCTAATTCCCGGGTAAAGCCTTTCGACACCCGCTCTTTGAAGACCGGCTCGTACGGCCCGTAGCGGACGAACAGGTGGGCAAACTTGTCCAGCGCATGGTACGCCTTCTTGAACGTCTCGTGCTTGCGGATATGTTTCGAGCTGCCGCTGATGCCCTGCGTGAAGGCTTGCCAGGACTGCCGGATGCCTTGCGGGCCCTGCTCCGCCTCGAAAATCTTCTCGATCTTTTCCTTTATCTCCTCCTCCCCCTCTTTCAAGCCCACCAGCTGGCCGATGTACATTTCCAGCGCCCGCTTGCGCGCCTCCATCTCCAGCAGGTGCACCAAGAGGACGTTCTGCGATACCACCCAGCCCCGAATCCACAGCATCGGATTGTCCACCTCGATCCCTTTCGGCGGCGGGGTCTTGAGCATGGTGAAGAGGAACTTGATGTCGAAGAACGAGTAGTATAACGCGTCCGGGTCCATGTTGGTCTCCGGGCTCATCGGGTAGGAGCCTTCCGGCTTGGTCCAGTCATGCAGCATTTTGCGCACCTCTTCCTCCTTGATCTCGCGCTTGGTGCCCACAAGGTGGTAATGGTGGTTGATCTTCTCCTGCCAGTCCTTGACGAAGTTGTCGTACGGGTCGATGATGAAGCCCTTCTTCTCTTTCACGCGCTCCGGCTTCTTGAACTCCTGCGGGACTAACGGCTTCCAGGTCCAGATGCGCAGCCAGCTTTCCGACTGGGCCAGGCCGGCTCCCGGGGTCATCAGGTGGTGGTTGAGCATGTCCGCCCGCCCGCCCGGCGATTCCGTCGTCTCCTTCATCATCTTGAACCTGGCCACATACGGGGTGACCCATTCCCGGTAGGAGTCGATCGACATCTTGCGCGCGTTGGCTAAGTTTTCTATTCTCGCCAGCCGGTCTTTTATGGTCGGGAAGAACAGCGCCTTCCACTCCTTGAACAGCTTGTTCTTGGTCTTGAGCACGGTCGCTTCGGCCATGGTGACGTCTAACTCGCGCTTGATCTGCTGCACGTCGTCCCATTCCGATCTCATGCGGATAAAGTCCGTTATTATGGTCGGCCAGCGCCGCGCCATGGTCACCAGGGAGTAGCCTTCGCCCGTGTATGCGTCAATGCGGTCGACGAACAGGCTGCGCAACACATGCTCGTCCTTGGCGAAGTGCTTCCGGCCCTTGACCATCTGCGTGACGCCTTTTTCCGCCTGCACGAAATAGTTGAGCACTTCCTTGTATCGCCTTACGTCGTGCGACAGCAGCTCGTAGTCCGCAACTGCTTGCGT
>JACQOC010000062.1 GCA_016202785.1 Candidatus Aenigmatarchaeota archaeon | reverse complement strand
GATAAGGAACAGCCAGGCCAGCCACACGGCCAGCACCAAAGCCACCAGGCCCAGGCGCCAGAGCAGGTCATGCAGGGCCATGGCGAACTCGTAGCCGTAAGCATATTCGGCCAGCACGATGGAGACGGCCCGGGCGACATTGCCAAACCAGATGACAACCAAACCTATAGCAATGCCTATGGCCCGCTTGCGCCAGCCTATAGCGGGGACGGCAACCACCAGCGCAGCAAAGAACAGCATACTCTTCCAGCCGCTGGAGTCAGCCGATATGACGTACACGAAGCTGTCGCCGCCCTTGCCTGCCACGGACAGCGCACCATGCTGCTCGGTTTGGAAGCCGAGCAGGCCCAGCACGAAATTGGTATGGCTTGCCGCCGCCACCTGCATGGCGGCCAGGTCCAAGCCGAACGCCAGCACCAAATACAGCGGCAGGGAAAGAACCGCCAACCGCGCCAGGAACACCAGCGTCTTGCGCAATGCCAAATTATCCGCCATTAATGGTATTGCCGCCCCGGCCTAATCTGCCTGCCTGCGCTTGGCCAGGCTGGACGCTATCGTGCTTTTCCCGATCAAAACGTCCTGGGCGATGGAATCCAGGTACTTTTCAAAATCCGGGATATGCTTGGCGCGCAGTTCCTGCTCGATCTTGTTGGTCACCGGCCGGATCCGCTTGTAGGCGTAGACCGCTGCGGACAACGCGTCCTTCTCATGCCGGTTGGCCTGCAGCTGGTATTCTTCTATCAGCTTGTTCTTGTCGGCCTTCTGCAGGCTCTCCTCCGGCCACATCAGCTTGGCGGAGAACGCCGCCGCCAGCTTCTCGACGCGTTTGGGTACTGGGTTGATGTCGACCGCGATAATCAGCGGCCGGCCGGCATCCGCTATTATCTTGCTCACGTCCGAGCGCGACAGGTTGCGGCCGCTCCTGGTAAGCACCAGGTTGCCTTTCAGGTCGAGGAACGCCATGCCGGTGGTGGTCCCTGGATCGATGCCGATGATCAATGGAGTTTGCAGACTCATGCCACGCTTCTCTCTTCCCCGGCCGCTTTATATTTATCTATGGCAATATTTTTCATGGGTTACCGAATCATAATCACCGAAACCGCCCAACAAGAAATCGCCAAAAAACTGGAGCCGTTTCTGATCGAGCGGCTCGATAAGCGGATAAGAAAGCTTGAGCTTGAACCGAAGATTTACGGCAAACCGCTCCGCGGGCCATTGGCCGGCATCTGGGAGATACGCTTTGAAAACCGGTGGCGGATTTTCTACAAAGTCGACGACGGCCAAAAGCTAGTGCAGATAGTGGGGTTGCGGCACAAGGATGAGATGTGACTAAGCCGTTTTGGAGTTTTTCAGTTCCTTTATAAAAACATCCCAGCTTTTGGTCTTGCCGGCCTTGAGATCCTCTTCGCTCTTCAATAGCTGGCCCATTATTTCCGGGTCGGTGAACGCCTCTATTGTGGCTTTCATGGATTCGTACTCATCGCTGGATATGGTTACCCACTTGGCTTCGTGCTTGCCCGCAAACTTTAGATTATTCATGTTTAACACTGTCACATTTGGATATATAAGTTTGCGGCCGCTCTTGGTAAAGACCAGGTTGCCCTTCAGGTCGAGGAACGCCAGGCCGGTGGTCGTCCCGGGGTCGATGCCGATGATTAACGGCTGTTGCGCGGTCATGCCGATAACTTTTTCCTGCCGGTCTTAAATTGGTTATCCTATATAGCCGACGTCTTCCTGGCCGAAGCTGTCGAGCAGCGTTATGTGCGCCTGCTCCGGCGGCTGGAAGTCGGCCGGCGCATGCCGCAGGTCCGGCAGATACTTCTCAAAATTCTTGGCCACCATGCTCAGGATGTGCTCCGGCCCGAACACCTTCTCCGTGACCGCCTCGGTCAGCAGGCGCGTGCTCTGCTCATCGACGATGCCCAGGCTGTGCACGTACTCGTGCAGCAGCAGGTGGAACACGTGGTGCTTGAGCAGCTCTGGCCTCTGCCTGCCGATGCGCTGCAGCAGGCTCTCGTTCAGCACGATCAAGTTTGACCCAAGCTGGTGGTAGGCCCCAATAAAGCCCTGCGGCGACGTGCCGAGCGGCGAGAGGCCGAGCATGATGCCGGCCCGGCTCCTGCCTAATACCTCGTTGACGCACAATTTGACCAGGTCGAACAGCTTTGTGAAATCATCAGCTTTGGCAAACTCCTGCTCGAAGAAGTTCATGAATAGATTATGTTGGACGTCCTATATAAAGATTACGGCCGTTCCCATACCACCTCGTCAATGGCTTTAAAATCCTCATCATCCGATATAATCGAATCCGACCCCGCACTTAGTGCACACGCTAAATGCATGGCGTCCCGCGGTTTCATGCTGCGATATTTTGCCATCAGCCGCAGCGTTTCGGCGACCTCTTTCCTGGCCGCGTTGACTATTATCAGGCCGGAAAACCCCATAACCCTTTCGGCCTGCTGCAGCGCTGTCCCGCGGTCGGTGTGGCGCATCAATGTCCACATGATTTCGCCAAATGTGAGGCTGGAAGTGGCGAAAGGTTTCCCGGAATTGACCAGGTTTTCTATCCTATTTCGCGCTCGGTCGCCGCGCCCTGCACTGTCGATGGCTGCTAATATGAATATGTTGGAGTCTATGTATTGCATTCAGCCGTCCAGCTGTGAGTAGTATTCCCGATCCCAATCTATCCTTTTCGGCAGTTTTTTCTTTGGAATCGCTTCAACGAATTCCTTGAAGGCTTGTTTCGAGGATTTCTTCTCCAGCACCAGCCGCTCGTCAGCTCCGATAGAGAAGACCAGCTCTTGGCCGGCTGCTATGCCGAGCTGGTCCCGCACCGGCTTCGG
>JACQOC010000060.1 GCA_016202785.1 Candidatus Aenigmatarchaeota archaeon | reverse complement strand
GTCCCAGTCCGGGCAGCGGTATATCTTCAGGGTGTCGATGGATGAGAAGCTGGCGCCGGCCATGCTTATTATGATGTCGGCCGAGCTGGCGTTGAGCGCGCTGGAAATGCCCAAGGTCCTGATTGCGCCGTCGGTGCCGGCGATGGTGTAGCCGGTGTCAAAGCTGTCGAACTGGATGAAGTTGGAAAGGTTGGCTGTTATCGGCACCGCATACAGCTCTATGGTGTGGCCAAGCGCCTTGAACCGGATGTCGTAGCTGCGGTTGAAGATGTCCTTCAAATACGAACCGTTGGCTGCCGACGAGAAGTTGAACAGGATGCCAGCGTCGGACCGCCGGCCGGGCCGGAAGAAGGTCATGTTGGCTTGCACCGCGCTTCCCACTGCGTTCTGCAGCGTGCCGTTGATTGTTACCCTGGTGAAGATCTCGAACGAGACGTTGGTGTTGGCTAGGTTGCCGGCCGCATCGCTGGCGGTAAGGATGACGTCATAAGTGCCCAGCTGGCCGAACAGAAGCGATGCGCGCCAAGTGGTGTTGGTCACATTGCCGGTCAGGTTGGCGAGCGCATGCAGCGCGACGCTGCCGTTCGGCTGGGTTATGTTGGCAGTGACGCTTTGCACCCCGACCACGTCGCTGACGTTGGCCTCGATGCTGACGTTGCTGCCAAGGGTTGCTGAGCTGGCGTTGGCCGCCAGGAAGGCCGGCGCGGATACGTCCAAGTAGGCTATGGCCGCAAGCCTGGTGTCAGAAGCGATTGCATTAAGCGTGGAATAGTTGCCGGTGACAGCCAGGTCATAGGTAAGGCCGTCAGTTAGTGTGGGCAGAGTGCAGGAGAAGTTCCAGCCGCTGGCAGCGGAAAAGGTTGCGCTGGTGGCAAGCTGGCAAGACTGGCCGCCTACTGCTGCCGACCAGGTGACGTTTTCCGTCAGCATGGCGCCCAGGAAGCTGGCATTGGCCGTTATGTTGATGCGCTGGCCGGCCAGCATGCCGGCCAATGCCTGGTTCGGGAAAAGGAGGGTGACATTCAAGTCGACTGAAGCAAGGAAGAACGATACGTTAACGCTTTGGCTGGCATTCACGCTGGTCACAGTTATGTTGGCCGCGTATGCGCTCACGTTGGCCGGGGCCGTATAATTAATCAGCACGTGGGCCGAACTGCCGCCCGCAATGGTGAAATAGCTGGCGTTGGCCGCCAGCGCGGACGACAAGTTGCCGGCAAAGCTGATGTTGAACGCCATCTGGATATTGCCGGAATTGGTGATGTTGAGTATGCCGGCATTGCCGACGCTATTCCTGCCGACTGTTATCGAGCCAAACGTGGCCGGGCCGGCGCTCCAGTTAAGGTCGGACTGCACGGTTAGGCTGATGTTGGCCAAGTCAAAGGTGCGGTTGCCGTTGGCAGTGGCGTTGATAACGAGGGTGTAATTGCCTGCGGCATGGTGGGCGGGCAAGCTGAGGTTGGCGGTCACGTTGGCCAGGCTGCCGGTGGCCACCAACGATATGCCGCTTGGGATGAAGGAAACGTTGATTCCGGAACAGCCGGATGCGCAGTTGAACGACAGGTTGGTCAGGTTGTCATTGCCGGTCGAGTTTATGGTAAGGTTGACGGCAGACGAAGTGTTGTGTGGCATGGCCAGCTGCACGGCAGATTGGACGGTATCCAGGACTGGATTGCTCGCCACCTGGATCGCAAGGTCAGCGTTGGCCGTGCCCAGGGAACGGTTTGGTTGTGTCCATTTGGCGGTGAAGGTGACGGTGTAGTTGCCGGGCGCAGTAGCGGCCGGGACGGAGATGTCAGTCTGATTGGTGGCGGACAAGCCTTCGGTCACGTTGCTAAGGTTGATTAGTGGTGGCGAAGCCGCCCAGCCGGACGGCAAGCTGAAGCTGACGTTGGCGAAATAGCCGGCGCCGTTGCCGTTGTTGCTGGCGTTGGCCAGCACCGCAACGCTTGCCCCGGCCTGCCGGGTTACCGCGCTGAAAGATATGCTGGTGACGTTCAGCGCCAGCGTGATGTTGGTCGTCCCGACCACCGTGAAGTTAGTAGGCAGAGAGCAATTTTGCAAGCCGGCGGTATCATTGGCGCAGATCCGCAGCATGTTGGTGCCGGCTGCCGCCGGGACAATTGCGCCGACATACGTGCCGTTCAGGCTGTCGCCGGCCGACCTGGAAAGCGTGCTGTTGGAAAGGCTGCCGGAGGGCAGCGTGACCGATATCCATACGCTGTCCACGCCGACGTTGTCACTTACCGTGGCGTTGGCGTTCAGGCTTTCGAAATTAGCATCCACCGTCGTTTTGTCCATCGCGAACGTCTCAATGGACGGCGGCGTGTCCATCACTGTTATGGAGAAGTTGACGGTATAGGCGGTTGGGTTTTCCGTGCCGTTGGCTACCGTAAAGACGCCGCTGTAGCCGCCGACGTTTAGTGCCGTGTAGTCTATGGTGAAGGTCAGCGCGCTGGTCTTGTTGACGATTATGCTTTTCGGATGCGTTATCGGGCCCATCAGTGTCAGGTTTCCGGACTTGGTCACGCTGTAATTGACATTGCGGTTACCGGTGTTGTTGACCGTGACGGTCCAACTGCCGGAAGTCTGGTGGCCGATGGTCTGGGCAAAGGCTGACGGTGTTGCATTCCAGTTATTGTCTATAGGCACGATTATGGACGCCTGCAAGGTATCGGCGCAGCGGCTGGCTGGAGTGCAGGTTGCAGTAGTTGCGTTGGCGGTCACGTTCATGTAGTAGGTGCCTGGGTCAGTTCCAGACGGCGCGCCAACGGTTAAGGTAACGACCCTTCCCTGCCCCTTCGACAGGGCATTGCCGGCCGGCAGGTTGCTGTAGCTGGCGGTCCAATTCGCTTCCAGCGTGGTGTTGGTGACCGTTATTCCGGTAAGGAAGTCGTTGCCGGCGTCGGTGATGTTGAAGCTGGTTGCATTGCTGGAACCATGGGTGACATAATGTGTCACCGAAGACTGGAGAATGTCCAGCACCGGGTTGGAATCTATCACCACCGACGTCGTGTTTGCGGCGGTGGCGAAGGTTCCATCTGCATTGGCCCAACTGCCGGCATATGTTATGGTCTGGGTGCCGACGTTGCCGGCCAGGGTGACATTGATGGCAAAGGATGCGTAGCAAACTTCCGACCTGGAGATATTGCCGCAGCTCTGGTTGCTGGCATTGGCGGCAAAGCCGGCCGGCAGGTCCAGGCTGATGTTGGCATTTATCATGGTTGCATTGCCCTGGTTGGTGAAGTTGGCTGCCACATAAATCGTGAACGGCGTAGTGACATTGATGCCGGTGGCAGTCACGCTGGTGTTGGATAACAGAATGGCTGCGCTAGTATTTCCTTTTACGTCAAAGCTGGATGAAGCATTGGCCAAGTTGCCGGTGGTGTCATTGGCGAAGAACGTTAGGTTGTGGACGCCGATTATGGCTGGCGTGAACGTAGTCGTATAATTGCCGCCAACCGCTCTTGCCAACGTCATATTGGTTGCACTGCCATTGGGCATGGTCAGGGTAAGCCAGGCGCTGCTGACGTTGACCGTGTCCGTTATGTTTGCCGTGATGTTGGCCAGCAGGCCCAGCTGGGCCGGGTTAGGCACTACCGCTATGCCGGCTATGCTTGGCGCTGCCGTATCCCCTACCGTGAAGCTGATGGTGGCGTTCAATCCGGTTGGATCAGAGGAGCTGTTGGCTATGTTCACTATAATCTCGTACGTGCCTACCTCCTGGTTTGCCGCCAGCGAAAAGTTGACGCTGAGGTTGACCGCCTGGCCGCCGGACGAGTTTATGGCCGTAGGCACGCCCACTAAACCGCTTCCATTGCCCGAGGAGGAAACGCTCCAAGTTATCGGCAGGTTGCCGGTATTGTTAAGCGTTACGTTGCCGACATTGCCGGACGTGCCGACCACGCCGCTGGCAGTGATGGATGACGGCGTGATTGACCAGATGCGCCGATGGACGTTCACTATAGTGCGGTTGTGCTTGAACGCCAGGCTGCCGTCGCTGTCCCGCCAGTAGGCGGTAAGGTTGACCGAAAACATGCCGATGGAATGGTTGGCCGGCACGGTCGCCAGGAAATGCTTGGAACAGACGCTGCCATTGGTCAGGTTGCCGCACAACTGGCCGGTAGCGTTTATCGACCAGCCGGCCGGCAGGAAGCTGTTGTTGATGCTGGCATCGATGAAGCTGTTGTTAGCGGTGTTGTTCAAAACCGCTTCTATGGTTATGGTCGTGCCGGTGCTGGCGTTTATCGTCACGTTAGCCACTGGCGGCGCCTGGTGCAATTCGGCCGAGAAAATGACGGTATACGTGTCGGAAACGGTTGCCGACGCACTCGTTGTGTCATTCGCCAGCCAGGCGTAGCTGAAGGTGTCGGTCGGCAGGTTAAACCTTTCCACCATGTAGTTCCTAGTGGTGGCGTTGGTGTCGGTGTAGTTGCCAGTTGTCATGTTGCTGCCGTTGAAAGTAAACATGACCGTGCTGATGTCGGCTACGCCGTCGGCGTCAGTGACGGTGATGTTGAATGTGTAGGTCTTGATTTCGGCAAAATCGGCCGGGTCGGTCGGCGTTTCCACTGTCGGGCCAAGCGCCGGGGCGGTGTTCTGGATCAGCACTTGGCTCGCGTTTATGGTTGTGGAGTTCTCATAACTATCGAAAGCGATGGCCTCGCACAGCCATGCCTGGCCGCGCGTGGTGTTGCCAGCACCCAGGGTTGCCACCAGGCTGTTGCTGCTGTTGCTGACGTTGGCAAAGCTGCCGGTCAGGTTCTGCGAGCCGTTCACATACCATTTCCAGAATATGGTCAAGTTGGTATCTTGGCCATCAATCACAGTCACGTTGCACTGCAGGTCATTGTTGGTGTATGCCGTTGCCGGCCCGACGCTTACTGATGTGATGTTAGGCACTGCGTTTTCAGTGAAAAACCTGGTCTCGGAGGCGCCGAACTGGCCGAAGCTATCGTTGGCAAGTATCCGATACCGGTAAACCACGCCGTCGGCTGTCGCCTTGGTGCGGAAGCAGGTCGAGCTGGACATGTTCATGACCTCATTCACCGTCGCATTATTCCCCTCCTTCCACTCCAGGGTGCAGGTGTTTACCGCAGTTGCATCAGTTACTGTCGCGTTTATGGTCACGCTGTTGCTGGTCGAGCGGCTATTGTTGGCTGGCGACGGGCTTGCAATGGTGATGGCAGGCTCGGTAGTGTCGATGGAGAAATTCCGCACCGAGCTGAAATTGGAGTAATTGCTGCCGTCGTAAGCCCGTGCGCGCCAATAATACACGCTGTCGGACAACGCGCCCTGTTCAGCCCCGGTAAGGGTGTGGGTGCTGGCCGCTACGCTGCTCCGGTCAATCACGGTGCTGGAAAAATCGGAATTGTCATCGATCTGCAGGTTGTAGGTTATGCTGTCTACCGTGCTCGGGTCAGTGGCGTCGCTCCAGTCAAACGCTATCGCCTTGTTGTTGGTGGCATAGCCGTCGGCCGGGCTGGACAGGGAAGGTTGGGTAGGCTGCACGTTGATTATGGTCAGCAGCCGCTCGAAACCCGGGGATTCGGTGTAATTGGCGTTGCTGGTGGCGTTGACCTTCACTAGGTAATGCCCCTCTTGGTAATTGCCCATATAGGTGATGTTGGTCTGCATACCGGTTCCGGACCGCTCCAGTTTCAGGCTGCCGGTCAGGTTGGAGAATAGGCTTATGGTCACTGATGTATTGGTCCAAGCGGAAATGTTGGCCGACTCGTTTTCCAGGTAGCTGGCATTGCTCTGGGTGCCGTTGAACGCCTGGAACAGGCTGGGCAAGGCCTGCACTACCGAATATGGTAACAGGTTGCTGGAAACGACCTCATAGCTGTCGTTTACATGCCAGCGGAAAGAGTAGTTGCCAACCGCAGTGTCCTGCTTACCGGCAAAATACTCGCGCGCACTGGCATTGATGAAGGCGTAGCCGGACACGCTCATGAGCCGGATGTCGGACGCGGACAAAGTGCGGTTGTACACCTTTACTTCGTCCGCGCTGCCGTTCATGCTCTGGCCGCCGAGCGACTGGGTGCGGCCGATGAGCAAGGCGTTGGCCGATATGGCCAGCGGGCCAGGGAAGCCTGCGCTGCCAAGCTGCCGGCCGTCCGCGTACAGAGTTACCGCGACACCGTCATAGGTGAAGGCGAGCAGGTGCCAAGTGCCGTTGTCCTGGGCATAATCGAAAGGTATGATGTAATCAGCTGCGGTGGCGTTGGACAGCACCGCCTGGATTGACGTAGCATTGGCCACCATACCATAAGCGCCTTCTTTCATCGCCAGGCTGTGGGTCTTCAGGCTATCGAACCTTGCCCAGAGCGCGACGGTAAGGTTGCTTGCGATGTCAAGGTTATCGTTGTCGGCCACCGAAACGTAAGGGGACGCGTTCAGCTTGAGGCCATAGCCAAACTTGCCGGCCGTCCAGTTGCTCAGGCTGTCGAAGCCGAAACCTACCAAAGTGCCGTTGTTGCCCTTGCCGGATATGTCTTCAGCATTGGCGCCGCTGTTTTCATTCAGCTGCAGGTGCAGCGCAAGGCCGTCCTGCTTGCGGCTGTACGGATGCGTTTGATTGGCAAAGCTGCCGGTGAAGTTGCTCTCGAAGGTTATGGTGTCGAGGTCCGTAACGTTGTCCAGGTCAAAGACGGTTATGTTCATCTGATAAAGCCGATCAGGCGCATAGCCGGCCGGCGAGCTGGGGAACGTCTTGTTGTCGGCCATGGTCGGGGTATATGATTCGGTGAACGTCCTGGCTACGCTTGCATTCAGGTTGCCGGCGGTATCATTGGCCCACACCCGGAACGAATAGCTTGTCCCGTCGGTTGTGGCGAAGGTGATGTTGCAATTGACCGAAGTGCCGTAATGGCTCAGTCCCATGCTGTAATTGACCGCAGCGCCTTGGCCTTCGGTCCATTCCGCCAGGCAGCCAGCTATCGCCGTTGTGCTGTCCGTCACTGTTGCGTTTATGGTCACGCTGTTGCCGGCCCGTTTCCTCCCGTCCGTTGGCGTCGGCAGGGCGAATTCTATGGAAGGCTTTAAAGTGTCCAAGGTTATCAGCCTGGTTGGCGTGCTGTTGGCGTTGCCCGCGTAGTCGTATGCGGTGACGTTGTAAGTGTAAGGGCCGTCGGCCAGGCCGGACCAGTTGATATAACTGGCATTGTTGCCGTCGATGGCAGTGAAGGCCGTGCTGTTTACCAGGCTGGAATTGTACAGACTGAAGGTTATGTTCTTCACCCCAGAGGTGACGTCAAATACCGTCACGTTCACGAAAACCCAGCTGCGGGACGCGTTGAGGCCGGCTGCCGCCGTGGGCGCAGCATAATCGATGCGCGGCGCTGTTGTGTCCAGGGTTATGGTCCTGGCGTCCAGGCTGGAGTTCAGGTTGGAGTAGCTGTCGTTGGCATAAACCTTTACCATGTAGCGGCCGTCGCCCAAACCGGTCCTGGTGTAGATGCAGGCGCGCAATGCGCCGAACGCCGTAGTGGTGTTGGTGACATTGGCCGGGCTGGCGCCATTGAACTCGAATATGCAGGTGTCCGGGCTGGTCTCGTTGAAGGTGACGTTGATGGCCATGGAAGAACTGCTCAGGTTGGAGTTGTTGTCCGGGGTCGGGGCGACGAAGGTGAAGTTGTAAGGCGCTATAAGGTCGGCATTCTCCCAGTAGCCATTGGTGCACCGCTCGACCGGCCCGTCGCCGTCCACCTCCACGGTGCTGCCGCCGGCGTAGCAGGCCGAATTGTATACGCATTTGCCGGTGGCATTGCAATAGCCGTCATCGCTGGTGTCAGAAGTGCAGGCGCCGGCCGAACACTCCCTGGTTATCCGGTATACTGGCAGGTTGCACTGCGGCAGGCTGGCCAGGTTTTCGAAGGTGTCCTGGTCGCCCTGGCCGGTGAAGTTTATCTGGTAGTTTGTGCTTGAGTTGTCCAGGCCGCACCTCACCACGCCGCCCCTTGACGTGGTCTCGTTGCAGCCGACCGTCGCGGTCCCGCTCCTGAAGGCCGTTATTTGGTGGCCGTCCAAGGGATTGCTGGCGTTGTCGTAAAGCGTGACCTTGAAGAAGCCGCGCATCTCCCGCAGCGGCGGTATTATTGTCGAGCCGGGTTTGGAGATGTTGGCATAGGTTGCATTGCTGGTGCGGTTGGTGCCCAGTGTGTCTCCCAACCCGCCGATGGTCGACACGCTAGCGCCGGTAAGGTCGATGGTGCATGCGGTAAATAAGGCCAGGCCAGCATTGCCGCCGCCGGTGACACTCAGCAAGGTGCTGACATTGCCGCCGCTGACGTTGATGGTTTGGGTGACGTTTATGGTGTCGGCAAGGACGCTTACCCAACTGGCATTGCCGCCGTTTTTTCTCCATGGAGGAGAGCCATCATAATCAATCGTGGTCCTAACGTCCCCGCCATAGGCGTCGACCCTGCCGGTCACATTCACCCAGCTGTCAGCGGTTATGTTCACCGTCCCGGCATTGCCGCCGTTATAGATCTGACCGGCCACGTTTACTGCTGTGTCGCCAGACACCACCGCCCCGCCGCTGGCGTTGATCGCGCCCTTGGCGTCCACGAAGCCGGCCGTTATCACCAGCGTGCCGCCGTCGCCTGCCGCATAGAGGTCCTCGTCAGCTGTCCCATACGGCCCGATGCTCTTCCCTTTCACTGACACCGTGCCGGTGCCTCCGAGCGTGAAGCCGTTGGCGATCTTTAACGTCATGCTGCCAACTCCAGCCTTTGACGCGTTGCCCTTCACCGCCCCGGACTCCGCTTCTATGCTCCCCGAGACGTTCAAGCTCGTGACGTCAAAATGCACCAACCCCGCGCCGGAAGCTATGGCACCGGCCGCCGAGCTGTTCACCAAGCCGCCATTCGCCGACACCCTGACGCCTTGGCTTATCGCCACAATGCTGGCGTTGACGTATATGGAACCGGCCGGGTCGCAAAACCCGGCGATGCTGCAGCCGGTCGGGTTGTCGGCCGTGATG
>JACQOC010000002.1 GCA_016202785.1 Candidatus Aenigmatarchaeota archaeon | reverse complement strand
GCGTTTGACCGAAGCCAGGCCCACGCCGTGCCCGATAGTGTGGTTGAAGCCTTTTAGGGAGGAACCAAGCCGGTTGGTGGGATAGCCTAACGATTCGAACAGCTGATATGCTGTTCCCTGGACCTCCCCGGCAATCGCGCCCAAGCGTATTTCAGCAAGCATTTGCTCGCGCACTTCCAGCGCATCATGATATGCTTTCCTGACATCATAGCTCGCCTGCCCAATGACCAATGTCCGCGTGAAATCGCTATGGTAACCGACAAACCCTTCTGCCGCCATCATGTCGATCAGTACTGGCATGCCAATAGGGATCCGCTGGCCATCGTCCCGGATCGGGTGTGGATCGGCGCTGCCCTTGCCAATGCCGATGTCACATTCTTCCAGGAAATAGCCGTTTCCATCCAAGGTTGCCTGCAGCGCATTGCGCAATCTGCCAGTGGTGACAAAGCCTTCCCCATCGGCCAAGAATCCTTCCCGGTCTTGGCAGCCTTGCAGCCATTTGACTGCATTCCCGTAGGCCGCAGAAGTGGCTTCGCCCAAGCCTCGGATACGCGCCAATTCTTTGTTATCTTTGGTCTCCCTTGCCGCCAGCAGCAAGTCCGCATCCGGATTCCAGTCGAATTTCATTCCCAATTTATCGGCCATGTATTGCAACACTGGATACCAGAACCGCACCTCCTCCTCCGCATAGAAAGCGATTGGCCGGCCAGCAGCAACCTGCGCCTCGCCGATGATCCGGTCGTGCCATATCTGGGCAATCCCCCGGACAAAATCCTCTTTCAGCAGCTGCTGGTTCGGATAGTAGCTGTTGTTCCAGTTCAGCAGGTTGAAACCTGGTACCCTTTCCGCCTTGGCGCGCTCCAGGTTGCTGTAAACCAGGAAGTTCTGGCCATCATTCCGGAAAATGGCAGCGATGCGGCCCATCTCCGCCCCGCCGGTGACGTAATACTGGCTCAAGCTTCGGGTGGGAGTGCCGATCACCACAACGGCAGCATAGCCATTTTGATCCATCAATGCCGGCAGGTCGCTAAGCATCGTTGTTGTTGGCAGAAAGCAATTTATGCGCATCCTGACAAAGCTAGCTAGCCCTAGCCGTACGATGCGGGAGGCAGGATTTTCGGCGGCTGATGCTGTCAAGCCGGGTTTCGAACCTGCGAACTCACTAAGAGACTGGCTCCTTAGGCCAGCGCCTTTGACCGCTTGGCTACCCCCGCATTGTGGTTAAATATCCCGGTTGGAATTATAAATGGCCGCGTTCTGCATCTGCCGGAAAACCTAGTTTTTATGGGCCTGGTATTGGTGGCGTTGGGCATGTTCCTAGTCTTTGCCGGCAGCCTACTGCAGCTTTTTTGACGGGCTTCCGCGGATGCCGGCAAAAAGGCTTTTGCGTTAGAGAATCGCCAAACCGTATGCTAATCTTCTGCCAGGATGTGCAGGTTGTCGCCTATTTGCTGATACCTTTCCAGCGTGTCGCGGAGCATTCCATCTCTGCCGGTGGCGCCATGCTTTGCCTTCTGGAACATGTTGCGGAAATGCGCCTCGGAAACCTCATCCCCGATTATCAGCTTCTCATGGGCAAGCGCGGTCCTTGCCACGTCCTTGGCGGCGAACAAAATACCCGAAAACTGGTCAATCAAATTGTCCGTGGCCTGCAGCCTACTGGAGAAATGGTTTTCATCAGGCGTGTAATCCGCAGGCCGGGGCTGCGGATAGTACAGCAAGACGTCGCCGCTTTCAAGCGCATGCTGCGCATAGCCCGGGTGCCAGTCAAGCTGCTCCTTTTCGGCAAAATACCGTTCCACGCCGGAGCGTTCTGCCCATCTGGCAACCGCTGGCTGCGTGCCGACTTCAATCAAGCCGAGCGAATCCTGCTTCGGTTGCGCGTGCGCCGCCAGCATCATTTCCTCGCTGGAAATCCCCTCTTTGGCAGCGTTCCTGATGGTACGCGCCGCCTGGTACAGGTCTTCTGGGTTGGAGAGGTCAAGCTTCTTGACGCTGGCCGCAAGCTCCGGCGGCAAGCTGTCGATGGCAAATCCGGGAGCGGTGAAAGGTATTGTAAAGGTATACGTCAGCTTGCTGGGCGGGTCAAATATTATATAGCTCACCGAGCCGCGGTTGGGAAATCTGGTATCCATGCCGCGATGGAAAACGCAGGTTTCGGCCTGGTCCATCGACCCGCCATAATAGGCGGAAAACAAGTGTGAGTACAGCTTTTCAAACAGGGCCCGGTGCGATAGCCGGCTCTTAACGAGGCTGGAAAGGTTAGCGGCCATGACGATATTTGACAGAAAGGCATTTATTCTTATGTCGGCCGAAGCCGGCCAAGACGGGTTTAAATATCCGGCCCGGAAAGTAGAGCGTATGGGAAGCTCTGACATCTCCGGCTTCTACAAGCTGCCGCCCAAGCAGCGCTTGGCGCTGGTGAAAAAGTTTGCCGGCCTGACTGATGAGGAGTGCGAGGCGATAGCAAAAACCGGTGCGCTGGCCATGGATGCGGCCGACCGCATGATCGAGAACGTGGTCGGGACGCACGAATTGCCGTTTGGCATAGCCACCAATTTCATGATCAACGGCAAGGATTATTTAATACCCATGGTGCTCGAGGAGCCTTCCGTTGTCGCTGCTGCTAGCAATGCAGCCAAGCTGGCCCGGCCGTCCGGCGGCTTCAAGACCGCAAGCGATGAGCCGGTCATGATCGGCCAGATCCAAGTGGTGGGCACAAAGGATGCCGCGGCAGCTGCAAAAGCCATCGCCAACGGCAAAAAGCAGATAATAGAGCTGGCCAACCAGCAGGACCCCACGCTGGTCAAATTCGGCGGCGGCGCGCGCGGCCTGGAAGCGCGGGTGATAGACACGCAGAAAGGCAAGATGGTGATAGTCCATTTATTGGTCGACGTCCGCGATGCAATGGGCGCCAACGCGGTCAACACCATGGCTGAGGCTGTTTCCCCGCTGCTCGAGGAGCTGTCCGGCGGCCGTGTGCGGCTGCGCATCATCTCCAATTTTGCCGTAAAACGGTTGGCCCGCGCCAAGGCGGTATGGAAGAAGCAAGACATCGGTGAAGACGCGGTCAACGGCGTCGTTGAAGCTTACGCGTTTGCCGATGCCGACCTGTACCGTTGCGCGACCCACAACAAGGGCATCATGAACGGCATCGATGCCGTGGTCATAGCGACGGGCAACGACTTCCGGGCCGTGGAAGCAGGGGCGCATGCTTATGCAGCTAGGGATGGCCGCTACCAGAGTTTGACCAAATACCATGAAGACCAGGACGGCAACCTAGTGGGAGAGATTGAACTGCCAGTGGCTGTTGGCCTGGTGGGCGGCGCCACCAGAACCCACCCGACGGCAAAGGCCGCAGTAAGGATACTTGGGGTCAAGACCGCCAAGGAGCTGTCTGAGATCATCGCTGCTGTAGGCCTAGCGCAGAACTTTGCCGCATTGCGCGCCCTCTCAACCGTCGGCATCCAGGAAGGACACATGAAGCTGCACGCCAAGAACATCGCGATCATGGGCGGCGCCACAGCCGACATCGTCGACCAGGTGGCCGCGCAGCTGGTTAAGGAGAAGAAGATCCGGGTAGAACGGGCCAAGGAGATCGTCGATGCACTGCGCAAAAACAAGTGAATTGCTTGTAAATTATTTTTAACACGTGTAAAGAAAACTTAACACCGTTTTATCCGGTCTCCAAGGCGCCGATGGACTGTTTCAAACTTTCCGCCGCCTTCTTCAAGGCGACTTCATCTTCCCAGTCCAGGCCGAACTCGACGACGCCTTCAATGCCGCCCGTGCCGATCACACACGGCACGCCGATGCTGATGCCAGACAGGCCGTATTCGCCGTCCAGCACCGCCGAGCACGGCAGCACTTGCTTGCCGTCTTTCACGATTGACTCGGCGACCATGGCGGTCATGCTGGCCGGGCCGTAGATGGTCGCGCCCTTCTTGCGGATCACGTCCAGCGCCATATTGCGCATCCCGTCGCGCACCGCGCGCTTCACGTCCTCAGGGACGTTTATTCCTTTGCCATTGGCCAGCGCCAGGCCGAACAGCGGCACTTGGCGGTCGCCGTGCTCGCCGATGACCATGGCATCGATCTGGTGCGGCTGCAGTCCCGAGGCTTTGGCCAGCTCCGACCGGAAGCGGGCCGTGTCGAGCAGGCCGGCGCTGCCGATGACCCGATGCCGGTCGATGCCGGAATGCTTCTGGAAGAAATAGTTCATCACGTCAGTCGGGTTGGTGAGGACGATGGCGATGCCCTCATAGCCGTGCATGCCTTGCGCGATGCCCTTGATGATCTTGAGGTTGGTCGCCGCCAGCTCCAGCCTCGATTCCGTATTCGGGCTGCGCGCCAGGCCAGCAGAAACGATCGCTATGTCAGAGTCCAGGCAGTCGTCCAGGCTGCCGGCCCTGATGTCTATCTGCTCGGACGGGAACGCCTGCACCAGATCAAGGACATGGCCTTCTGCCAGGCCTTCGGCCTTGTCATGGAGGATGAGCCTCGTCGCCAAGCCCTTGAGCGCGACGGTATAGGCGATGCAGCTGCCCAGGTTGCCGGAACCGATGATGGCTATATTGGCCATATAAGATAATGAAAACGGTTAATTAATCTCACACTGTTCCTTGCTCAGCCGGCCGCCATGATGCTCTCCAGCCGCTGCAGGGCCGTCAGCTTCTCCCGGCTGCCAGCTTTGGCCTCCTCTATCCCGGCGCGGAGCATCTCGATCGAGCCGTCCATGGTCTTGCGGTCGACCGGAAATGGTATGCCGTCCTTGCCGCCGTGGGAATAGCTGAACTTGGCTGGGTCTTCCCAGCTGGCCGGTTTGCCGTACACCAGTTCGGAAATAAGCGCTAAAGACCGTACCGCGGCCGGCCCAATACCTTTGAGCGCGACCAGTTCCTCATAATCCTGCGGCTGGATCTCGTAGGTCCTGCGCAACGCTTCCATGGTCTGCTTGCTGAGATAGATGCGGTGGTCGGCATGCAGGCGCAGGAACTTCTCGTCATGCGCCGGCTGGAAGTAAGTTTCCAGGCTGGTCTGCACGTTGCACAGCCGCTGCAGCCGCCTGGGGTTGTCACGCACTAGGTCCAGGGATATCTTCTTCGCATCTTCACTGTCCTTCGAGGTCATGTCCAGCACCGCCTGCTGCCTGGCCTGCGCACAGATGGCCGCATGCGGCTCCTCGACGAAGGAGCGCATGGAGTCCGACAGCCAATGGTAGCGCCGCGCATACCTGGTGGCCGGGTTCATGCCCTGCTGGATGACACACCATTGGCCTTTTTCGGTGAAGAAGAAGCAGTGGTGGTAAAGGTTATAATTGTCCTGGATGCAGCTGCTGTCTACTTTAGCGGACATCCTGCTCGAGTAAACCAGCCTGGCGACGGACGCCGAAGACAATGAGAACAGCTCGCCATGCCGCTTAATCTCCGCCGGCGCCATGCGGCTCATGCGCCCTTTGCCGCCGGCCACTGCCAGGCCATGCGTCTCCGGGTCAATGGTCGCCTTCAGGGCCCCGCACACCGTGGTGGTGAGCCCGGAGGAATGCCAATCGAAAGCCAACACACAGCCCAGCGCCTGGAAGAAGAACGGGTCGGACAGCCTTTTCAGCAATTCGTCCTGGCCGTACTCGAAGATGATGACGTCGGCTATGCTTTCCGCCAATTTTTCATTCTCGGAAACAGCCACCTCGGGCACTTTCCCGGATGCAGCGGCAGCTCCGCTATGCCGATGCGCATGTTTAGCTTTCTTCTGGCCGGATAAAAGACTACTGGGAAAGACATTCCGCTAGGGCCGGTTAACCTTGAGAACTCAGCGCCGATGTTTGGTATTAAAAGCGGTGCAAATATTTCTCTAGCTCAATCCTGCCGTCGCGTACCGGCACGCCCTCGCGCTCCAGCAGCCTGGCTATCCTTGGGATGTCTTTCGTGCCGCCGTTGAAACCGCCCAACGTGCCGTCACTGCTGATCACCCGGTGGCACGGCACCATCGGCGCGTACGGGTTGCGTTTCAGCGCCTGGCCGACCGCCCGGTAGCTCTTCACGCCAAGCGCATGGGCAATCTCCTTGTAAGTGGTCACTTTCCCCTTCGGCACCGTCTTGAGGATTTCATACACTTTGGATGAAAAGTTGGCCATGCTTTCCTATTCTTCCAGCGCCTAAAAAAGCCCAATGCCTAGGCAAAACTTGTAAGGCGCTTGATGGCATGGCGAATTGCCCTGGCTATCCTTTTGGTGTCTTTTTGTGCATTTCCTGATACACAAGTTTTATAAGCATCCAGGCTAATCTAACATAATTTTGCTTCAGCGAAGCAGAAACCAAACGGCGAGGGGGTGAAATGTTTGAAGAAATTTTCCATACCAGCAATATTCGTTCTCATCGCAGCGTTTGCTGCCCCGCTTGCCATCGGCCAAACACAACCACCTCAGAATTTGAACCTTAACTTGGAGGTCACCAGCCTGACGCCGTTCATAGAGAAGAAATGGGAAGTGGTTGACGGTGCCAATGTCACAGCCGTGGCGCCTACGCCCGGGCAAGCAACAACCGTCCGGGTGTGCATCAGCGCGTGCGACGACAACGGCGTCGGCGACCTAACGTCCGTTACCGCATCCCTTACCCGCCCCAACACCGCTCCGGAAGGGATAACCTTGGCCATGGAAAACAACGCAACTGCCCAGGCCGATTGCCTAGTTGCGACGGTCGATCCGGATTTCGTGGGCAAGAATGCCAATGGCACCTGCGATCTTTACTCCGGAACCTTCACGATAGCGTCAACCGAGGCCAGCGGGGATTATGCGATAACTGCAACGGCCACCGATGCCAACCAGACATCTGGCGTGGAAAGCAACATACTAGCTTTCGGCACCTGCAGCGGCGTGCAGATCAACCAGAGCCTGATAAGCTTCGGCAATGTCGCGCCGGGTCAGTCAAGCAGCCCGATGGACGTAGTGCTGACCAACATCTGCAACACCCCGATCGACATAGAGGACGACAAGCCGGCGCTGGATAGAACTGGAGGCGGCGACACCATACCGGCCAGCAGCATAAGCGAAACCCTGGACGGCGCACTGCCCATAGTTGAAGCGGGCGTCGGCGAATGCTTCGATGCCGACCTGGCAGCTGGGCTTGCGGCAACCATGACGACCACGCTATCCGTTCCGCTGGCGACCTTACCTGGAACATACTCCGGCACCAAAGTCCTCACCGCGCTTGCGGCATCCATCTGCGAACCGGGAACGTAGCAACTAGCGACACACCATGAAATCAGCAATCTTCATCGGACTGGCATTGGTGGCGGTGGCCGGCCTGGCTTACGGCAGCAACGTGGTAATCAATGCCGACGTGCTTAACCTTCCGCCCAAGGTGGAGGAAGTAGGCCTGGCGCCAAGCAGCCTGCTGCCAATCAGCGCCAGCACCCCGATAACAGCTACGGCACGCCTGTCCGACCTCAACAGCCTGCAAGACCTGACCATCAAGGAATGCCGAGTTGCGCATGCCGCTGACATCGCCAGCACCTTTGAAGCTACGGTGTGGAAGGCGATAGTGCCTCTGATCCTATCCGACCCGTCAGTGCTGGAGAACGAAAGCACTTCGGCCTGGTACAACTGCACCTTCAATATGGAGCCAGCTGACGAGAGAGGCAACTACGTCGTAATGGCGAGGGCCGTGGATCAGGGAAGCGCAGAGGACCGGTGGATCAGGATGCTGGACTTCGCACCGCTATCCGGCAGCCTTTGGCTGCCAGACAATGATAGGGACAACTACACGCTGAGCACCAACGCCATCATCTCTGACGCCCAACCGGCATCCGGCTACATCCGGCTGTCTGACTCGCTCGGCACCGACTGCTACGACAACAACGCCAAAGCCAGGCCTGGACAGACGCAGTTCTTCCAGATAAACCGAGGCGACGGCTCCTACGACTACAACTGTGACGGCGTGCAGGAGAAATTTGTGACGGCAACGACTAACAGCTGCCTGAACGTGGTGAACGCCACAACCTGGTGTACTAACTTAGCCAGCCCGGCGCCGACTTGCGGCACCAAGGGCATGCTGACCAGCGGCAAGACCGGCAGTGCCAATGCCTGTGTCTGCGCCCCAGCGGCACAGACGTGCAGGTAGCGTAGTGTTTGCAGAGGTATATAAGCCAAACGGGGAATAGTCGGAATGAGGCTGCTCCCCGTCCTCTTCTGTTTTTTGATCATGCCAGCCATAGCCGGCGCGGCCAGCATCGGGGTTGCGCCGGCTGAAATAGCCTTTGCGGCCATCG
>JACQOC010000069.1 GCA_016202785.1 Candidatus Aenigmatarchaeota archaeon | reverse complement strand
TGTTCTCCACGCTGCTCGGCAGCAACATAGCGATAAACCTCACGTTCGGCGAAGACTACTACGTGGAGATGGTCGTGTCGGGCGAAACGTTCTCGCCGCGCTATCGCATAGCGACGGCGCCATACGCTTTCCGCGCGAACATAACGACAACTGCCATAGCCGGGACGACCACCGAGCCGTCATTTGTCGTGAACTCAATCAGCGGACAAGTCAGCAACCTCACCGAATGGCGCAACTCGGCAGGAGCGATCGTGGCGTCGCTCAATACCTCAGGCTACTTCAACGTCACCGGCGGGATACCGTGCACAGCGATTCGCGGCGGCGACGATTTCTGCCAGGACGAGAACGCCACGGGCAGCGTCAGCGACAATACTACGCAGAGCAACCTCATCACAGGCAACAACAACACGCTCTACGCGCTGTTGGGGCAGAGACTGAACCTGACAGGAGGGATATTGTCGGGCCTGCTGTCCATCCTGGGCATCAACACCGCGAACAACCTTTCCCTGAACGTCAACAACACGCTCTACGTCAACGCGTCGCTCGACCGGGTAGGCATCGGGACGTCTTCTCCGTCGAGCAAGCTCGACGTCTCGGGAACGCTCACGGTCGAAGGAATAAACGTGACAGGACGGCAAATTTCTGACAACACGACCCTGGGAAATAAAATTACAACGCTGCAGTCAGACAACACCACGCAAACAGCCCTGCTCGGGCAGAAACTGAACCTGACAGGCGGAAGGCTGCAAGGCGACCTTATTATAAATGCCACAGGCAACGCCAACGGCACGAACAGCTACAACTCGTCCGACCTTACTTTGCAGGGAAGCGGCGTGAATTACACTAACACAAGCCTTAACCCGAACGTGACGCTGAGGAACATCGTCACCAACGCCGGCTCGGCAAACAGGCTCGGGATTTTCGTCAATGAGAGCGAGCGGGTTTCGATAGACAGCGCCGGACAGGTCGGCATCGGCACAACATCGCCGTCGAGCAAGCTGGACGTCTCAGGCACGCTGACAGTCGAGGGCGTGAACGTGACCGGCCGGCAGGCCTCTGATAATACGACAATTGCGGGGAACCTGACGACAACAAATGCGCGAGTCGGCAATTTGGAAACGAAAGAGGCAAGCGACAACACCACTCAGGCTAATTTGATAACAGGCAACAACAACACACTTCTTGCTAATCTCGGGCAGAAGCTGAACCTCACCGGCGGAACTCTTTCCAGCCTGCTCTCGATTCTTGGAGCGAGCCTCGCGAACAACCTCTCGCTGAACGCGAACAACACCCTCTATGTGAACGCGTCGCTCGACAGGGTCGGCATCGGGACATCATCGCCCGGCAGCAAGCTCGAGGTTGTCGGCACGGCGAACATCACCGGCGGGCTCAATGTCAGCGCCGGCGGTTTGAATGTTGTCGGCGGGAACGCTGGCATAGGCACAACTGCGCCAAATCAGGCGCTGCACGTCTCAGGCGGCAACGTGAACGTCTCTTCAGGCAACCTCTGGGTGACGGGCGCGCTGGTCATCAACGGCACGCCAATCACCGGGACAGCCGCGGCGGGATGGACCGAGAACACGGACACAACGAGCGTGTTCAACGACACGCCAAACGTGAAGGTGGGGATAGGAACAGCAAGTCCCATCGCGAAGCTGACTGTGAACGGAACAAACACAGCCAACAACCTTTCACTTAACATAAACAACACCCTCTACGTGAACGCGAGCGCGGACCGCGTGGGAATAGGCACGGCAACGCCTTCGTCAAAGCTGGACGTCTCCGGCACGCTCACCGTGGAAGGCGTGAACGTGACCGGCAGGGAAGCCAGCGACAACACCACGCAGGAGGCGCTGCTCGGCCAGAAGCTCAACCTCACCGGCGGGATAATATCAGGACTGTTCCAGGTGGGCAACGTGAGCGCGCTGAACAACGTTTCAGTCAACCTGTCCAATTCGCTTTACGTCAACAGCTCGCGGGGCTACACTGGCATCGGCACAGCGAACCCGACGCAGAAGCTCGAGATATCCGGGGGGAATGTCAATGTCTCGGGCGGCAATGTCTGGATAGAAGGCGACCTCATAATAAACGGCACCCCGTACGCGTCGACGAACGTATCCATCCTCTATGGCGCGAACGCTTCCAACACCACCAGCGTGATACCGGCGCAGATATCCACACAAGGCAACCTGATGGTGTCAATCGATGAGGGCCTGGGCACAGGGTGGAGCGCGTCAGCAGCGCTTGTCTTCCTCCAGACAGCAAGCGACAGGGTTGGCATAGGCACGGCTACGCCGCTGTCCAAATTAGACATAACCGGCGGAAACACTGCAAACAATCTTTCATTCATAGCGAACAGCACGGTTTACCTGAACAACTCCGGCGGGGGGCTTGTAGGAATACGCACAGCCTCGCCCGCGTCAGTCCTTGATATTTATGGCAACGCATCAATATCAGGAACGCTGCTCGTCAACGGAGTCAACATCAGCGGCGGGCAGGCTGCGGATAATACTACGCTTGCCAACAGGATAGAAGGAAACAACAACACGCTTTATGCGGTGGCGGGGCAGAAGCTGAACCTCACCGGTGGAATTCTGTCCGGCTTATTCCAGGTCGGCAACGTGAGCGCTCTCAACAATATTTCCGTTAACCTAAGCAGTGCGCTCTACGTGAACAGCACCCTCGGATGGGTCGGCATAAACAAGGCAAATCCATCCACCATGCTCGACGTCTCCGGCACGCTCACTGTGGAAGGCGTGAACGTGACAGGCAGGCAGACGAGCGACAACACTACGACGTTCGCGCTGCTCGGGCAGAAGGTCAACCTGACTGGGGGTACGCTTAGCGGATTGCTGAGCATCACCGGGAATGCGGCTAACGCCGGGAATCTTTCTCTTAGCGTTAACAGCACGTTATATGTGAATCAGTCCACCAGCAACGTCGGCATCGGGACATCATCGCCCGGCAGCAAGCTCGAGGTTGTCGGCACGGCGAACATCACCGGCGGGCTCAATGTCAGCGCCGGCGGTTTGAATGTTGTCGGCGGGAACGCTGGCATAGGC
>JACQOC010000061.1 GCA_016202785.1 Candidatus Aenigmatarchaeota archaeon | reverse complement strand
TCAATATATTATCCTTTAATAAGTTTTAAAAGTTGCAAGCGGTTGGGAATGTTACCATCCATTATTATTACCGGCCCGCTAGCCGGCTCTGATATGGGAGTAGCGACTATCAATGTCGGCTATAAGGCGGTGGTAGACCGGGCCGCGATGCGTGGCTATGGCTGTGATGCGTGTGGAGCATGCAACGACGGCAGCGGTTGTGGCCCGAAGAGGAATGGTAAGAGTTATAAGGAACCCGGAGATGGTAATGACAAAAATGAACCAGACCTACAGCTTGAAGACGTATTGAGGAGGTTGGATCCCCCCGACTCTTCTCTATCTGACAATAAGCTGGGTGAAGAAACCGGCAATGCCCACGCGGCTTTTTACCGCGGCAATTCCGGCAGCAAATACGGCAAGGCCTCGGCCAATGGGCCAACTGCAGCCAAAAACAAGGGCGCATATGTTGACAACGATGCTGCGGCCGAAGCTGTGGATACAGCCGCAAGGCCGTATCCTGCAGCAATCCGCCAGGGCGACAGGGCTGGACCAACCGAAATAAAATATAAAGACGGCAATGGCAGGCAAGGCCTCGGTCCGGAGCGCGGCACAGAAACGGGTTTTGAAGGCCAAATGGAGAGACTGCGAATTTCCTTGGAAGATGCCGAAGATGCTGCCGGACATCGGGAAAACCCCGCGACTGGATATGCCGATGGTTTGGGAAGCCAAGACAAATATGTGGCAAAGGAACCAGAAGCCATGCCCTTAATTGTCAATGAGGCGCTTTCTATTCCGCCGGAAACCACAATACCAGAACTCGCCAGGCCATCGCTTGCTGAAGTCGCCGATGTTCATGGATCATACCAAAAAGAAGCCGGTGTAGGCGACTTCCGCCAATACAAGCCGAATGTTGCTGCAGAAAAGAGGTACAATGCTGAAGCGGACAACGCATTGACATTTTCCGAAAAATTCGTGGTACTCACTGAATTGGCTATGGCTGAGGGTGGCGTATATTCTCCCAAAGATGCCGCTGCCCGAGAAAAAGTCGCAAAGAGCGATAAGAACCGTGAACCGGATGGGTACGGAAAATTAAACGCCGGCGGCGGCGGCGCATCGGGCACACAGTACCGGCCGGGCAAGATTTCTAGGGACGAAAAGCCGAAAGCGGAATTGATAGGGGAAGCGATTGGCGGGTTTGTTGTTTATGGAAAGGGTGATAGGGACGGGATTGCCCCGACCGGGTCGGTGAAAAATGGATATGTCAACGAGAATTTTGCGGGAATTACACCGGCGGGCGGCCTAGATGGCATGGCCACCTCTGGCACCGTGGTAGGCCTTCATGATATTCCACCAGTGCCTGTTTCTAAGACCTACATAGACCGGGTGCCGGGGTTATCGTATTTAGCTAGTCCAAAAAAGGAATTTGCCACCATCGAAAGATTGGATAGAGAAACCAACCAGCTATTGCCAGAAATTGGCAAAACGGAGACAGAAAACGCTGTCCGGTATAGGGACAGCGACAACGCCGGTCGGATATTTGCCAGGGTGGACAACCCGGCAGTTGATATCGTGGAATCAAAATTATATTCAGAGGTTCTGGTTACACCTATTGCAAACACTGCCGCCGACAGCTTTCAAGGCCGCAATTCTGTCAGCACCGCTCCTTCAGCCGGCCATACGGAAGGTTTCGGCACGTTCTATATAGCGCCAAAGCTTGCGACCGACACTGATGGCGCGGTCGGCAACAGTTTATTCATGGATGGGCTTTTGGCAGCAAACGGGGGCGCACAGAATGTCATTACAACACGGTACGGGCCGGCAGAAATTGCCGACGCGTTTAGCGTCTCCATTGCCCCTCCCGACGTCCACGAGACAACATATGGCACGGTCACGCTGGAAAACTCCGCCCACATAATCACCGGCGAACCAAAAGGTTGGTATGGAGCGGATAACATGCTGGACTATTCCGCGCGTATGGAGGTCGCAAATTCGGAAGGTTTCGCCCTCGAAAACCCTGTACCAGTTTTTGAGGCACAACTCTTAGCATATTTGGACGGAATTGATATCCTTTTCGATAGGTCGGCCCAGCATTTCATATATATCATGGATGATGCCGCTGCCACGCAGAACGGGGGCAATCGCGCTGTATATAGGCTTGCTGTCCATTCCGAGGATAACGATAGCGCCTATGCCGCTACTGAGCACGAAGAGGGTGAGGAAAACGATGAGGCACATGTTTCTGATGTGGACGCTGAGGAAGAAGATTTGGAAAAGCGGGGCAGCCGGGCCGCGAAGAAAAGCAAAAGACGTTCTTATCTGAAGGTTAAAGCCGCTGCCTCGGAACCGGTATTCCAGAAACCGTTGCAGAAAACTTTTGTAGCCGGTCGGGTGCCTGAAGCAGCGGTAGGATGGGAAAAGGGCGCTTTCCGCCTGGAAACGGTAGCGGTGTAGAATGCGATTGCGCAATAGATTGGCATCATTTGCCGCGTACGATCCTGCGGTGCCGGGCGCAGGCCGGGCAGGCATACATCTTGCGCCAGCCTAAGGATATGGGCCCTTGGCCACCCAGCTCCTTGCGCAGCAAAGGATCATTTATGCGGAAGCCCTGGGCGACGGAAAACGTCTTGTATTTGGGCACGCGCTTGCCACAGAAGCTGCAGTTGGTCGAGGTTTCGCGTCCGCGTTTCTTCGAATGTTTCCATCCTCGTTTGTACGCTTTACCCTTTTTCATCGAAAAACCGCTGTACGGCACCTATCCGTTGTTCGCAATTGATTAAATATGCCGACATGCCTTTAAATCCGTTTGCAAAGGTATCCAATGGCCAAACGCGTGCATGTGCTGGTTTACGGAAGGGTGCAAGGTGTATCATTCCGGCGCAGGACCGCCGAAGCGGCACGGCATGCTGGAATTGCCGGCTGGGTGCGCAATCTTGCCAACGGCAGCGTGGAAGCGGTTTTCGAAGGTGGGGAAAAAGCTGTAGAGCAAATGCTAGACTTTTGCCGGAGCGGGCCGGTAGGGGCCAAGGTTGAAAAATTGGTGGTGCACGAAGAAATATACATAGGCAAGCTGCAGAAGTTTGTGATTTCCTACCAACTGGGCAGCCGATAAAGCCGGAGCGAACACACTTAAATCAAGCACGACCACTTTATTCATGGATTTCCACGCGGTCGAGAAGAAGTGGCAGGAACGATGGAAGAAGGCCGGCGTCTTCGAGGCCGAGCGTTCCAGCAAAAAGAAGCTGTTCGCCACTGTGCCTTACCCCTACTGTTCCGGGCCGTTGCATATCGGCCACGGCCGGACCTATACGACGGCAGACATCTGGGTGCGCTACCATCGGATGAAGGGCCTAAATGTCCTGTGGCCGATGGCATTCCATATAACGGGCACGCCGATCCTCGCCGTTTCCAAGCGGCTACAGGAAAAGGATGCCAAGACCGTCGCGCTTTACAACGATTATGTTTCGCTTTATGTCAAAGATAAAAAGGAGATAAAGAAGGTCATTGACAGCTTCGCGGATCCATGGAACGTGGCCAACTTCTTCGCGTCCGTGATCAGCCGGGACTTCGATTCCCTAGGCTTTTCCATCGACTGGACGCGGAGCTTCACCACCGGCGACAAGGAGTATAATGCGTTCATCGGCTGGCAGTTCCGCAAGCTGAAGGCCATGGGCCTGATAACCAAGGGCCGGCATCCGGTCCAATATTGCCTGAACTGCAAGAACGCGGTAGGTGAGGACGACATCCGGGACGGGGACACGTTAGACACAAGCATAAACAGCTTCTACACCATAAAGTTCCCGTTTGAAAACGCATTCTTGGTCGCGGCCAGCGTGCGCCCGGAAACCATATTCGGGGTGACCAACATCTGGGTGCGGCCGGACGCCGAATACGTCAAGGCCAGGGTGGGCAAGGAGACGTGGATCGTCGCCAAGCAGGCGGTTGAGCAGCTGGAGAACCAGGGCCACGAAGTGGCGGTCATTGAAACGCTTGCCGGCAAACAGCTGATCGGGAAAATGGCGTCGCCGCCGCTGGAAAAAAGGCCGATACCAATACTACCGGCAACATTCATCGACACGGCGGTCGGCACCGGAGTGGTGTATTCCGTTCCCTACCATTCTTGCCATGATTATGTCGCATTGCTGGACGTGAAGAAGGGTCCGGAGCGGCATGGCGTGAAAAAAAGCGTAACCGACAAAGTCGAACCGATAAAAGTGATAGAAGTTGGCGGCCGGTTTTTGGTAAAAGAGACGGTGGAAAGGCTGGGCGTAAAATCCCAGCTGGACCACGATCTGCTCAAGCAGGCCGACGCGCTTGTGTACAAGGAGGAGTTCTATGCCGGCCAGCTGGCGGCCATTGCAGGAGCCTTCGCTGGCATGAAAGCTAGCGAGGCCAAGGAAAAAATCGGCGACAGCTTGGTGGAGAACGGACGAGGCGGCCTGCTTTACGTTTCCGCAACGCCCAACCTGCTCTGCCGGGATGGCGGCCGCGTTGTGGTCAAGATCATCGACCAGTGGTTCATCGATTACGGCAACGAGGCGTGGAAAACGAAGGCCAGGGACTGTTTGGCAGCAATGACCATCCTGCCGGAAAAGTACCGGGGCGTGTTCAGCCACACCATCGGCTGGCTCAACCAGCGGGCATGCGCCAGAAAGCGGGGTATCGGAACATTGCTGCCATGGGACCAGGAATGGATTATCGAAAGCCTGTCGGACAGCACTATCTATCCGGCCTTCTATACGGTGATAAAGCAAGTGCGGCGGCACAAGGTAAAGCCAGAAAACCTGGCCGACGAATTCTTCGACTTCGTGCTGCTTGGCAAAGGCCAAACGCAAGCGGTCGCCAAAGGCTGCGGCGTGCCGGCCAAGGTGCTGGAAGAAATAAGGGCAGACTTCGCCTATTGGTACCCGGTCGACGAACGGCATACGGCCATACCGCACGTTACTAACCACTTGACATTCTACATCTTCAACCACACCGCACTATTCCCAAGGGGGATGTGGCCGAAGGCCATAACGCTGAACGAACTGCTGATCCGGGAGGGCAGCAAGATGAGCAAGAGCAAGGGCAATGTCATACCGCTGGTCGAGATTTCTGGCAAATATAGCGCCGACCTATATCGGTTATATATAGCGACTGGAGCCGATATCGACACCACAATCGACTGGACCGAAACCAATGTAGAGATGCTGGCCAAGCGGCTGGCTAAATTCGTCGCCATAATAGAGCAGATAGCCGGTGGTAAAGGTGGCAAATTCGGCAATGCAGAAAAATGGTTGGCTTCCCGTTTCAATTCCATGGTGAAAGCTTCCGATGGTCTGCTTGACAATTTCCGGGTGAGGGAGTTCATGAATATGGCGTTTTTCGAGATGCTGAACGCCTTCGGCTATTATTTCCGACGGCAAAGGAACCCGGACTATGCGGCGCTCAAGCCGATCGCCGATGGCTGGGTGCGGCTGCTGGCGCCGGCAATGCCGCACGTGTGCGAGGAGCTGTGGGAAATGCTTGGCAACCAGGGCTTTGTCTCAATAGCGAAATGGCCAACGGCTGACGGCAAACTAATCGACATGGAAGCGGAACGCATGGAAGCGCTGGTGCAGGCGACGCTGGAGGACATCCAGCAAATCACCAAGATAGTTGGGAAAAAACCAAAGGCTGTACATATCTATGTGACACCGTTGTGGAAGCACGCCGTTTATGGCGAAATCGTTGCCAGCGTCAAGGATCCAAAGGATATGATCCGGCAGCTGATGCAGAAGCCGGAGATAAGGAAACTTGGAGACAAGGCTGTAAGGTTCGCCGAATCGCTGAAAAAGGACCTGGGCAACCTGCCGGCCATCCCATCGACCGAGGCTGAATACCAGACGCTTTCCGGGGCTTTGGATTTCCTCAAAGAGGAGTCTGGTGCGGAGATCGTCAAGGTATGGAAATTCGAGGATCCGCAGATGCACGATCCAGGCAAGAAGGCCGACAAGGCGCGGCCGATGAAGCCGGCAATTTACATGGAGTAGCTATCCGTAGCGCAATTTCAGGTACAGGATCGCGGACGCGAGGGCGAGGCCGACCGCGTTCATGACCGCCACCGGGCCGTTGCCGATCAATATGGCGTAGATTATCCAGAGGATGAGGCCGACGACGTATATCAGGTATCTCAAGAGGGAGATGTCGCTGGTCGACTTGGTCCGCCAGCTCTTTATCATCTGTGGCAGCATGCTGCCGACGACGAGCAGGCCGGCCAGGTATCCCAAAAAATCTATATATTCCATAAAGGTTTTTCGACGGCCGCTTCAAAAAGGCCGCTGCTCCCTTCTCAATGTCATCACGCTCGGAATGTTGCCGACTAACCTAACGATCTGCGAATGGAAATGGCTCATCTCGTTCTCCTGCAGGCAGGCCACGTTGTCGGCCTCTATCAGGGGCGCTGGGAAACCATACCCAGGATGGTGCCCGGAGACGGAAAGCAGCATGCTGGCTATGGCCTTTGCGTTTCCCCTCCCCAGGAAGTCCACCTTCAGCGGCCGGTCGAAGTCCGAGGTCTTCAGGTAGAACGTATGGATCTTGTCCGCGACGCCCTGCAGGTCTT
>JACQOC010000059.1 GCA_016202785.1 Candidatus Aenigmatarchaeota archaeon | reverse complement strand
GGCGCCGAGCCGTGCGTGGCTTCGAAGTAAGCGCCTTTTCCCGGGTTGATGTTGGCGGAAGGCGCTATGGCCTTGCCTTGGTCACCCCAGGCAGCGGCTGCGGCAGCGCTGCTGAAGCTGTCGCCGAAGTCGTTATCTACCACCAACACATCAAACACAATGTTCTTCACCCGTTCTGCATCGGTATTTCCTGCCGGCCGGTAACTCTTAGCGACGCCGACCGCACCTGCAACCACATCGCGTTGCAAATATTGGAAAGCGATATCAGGATATTCCTTGGCGATGCGTTCCGCAATGCTGCGCCAGTAGCCGCCGACGTCCGGTTCGGCATTCGATTTATGCGTCGAAACGACCTTCTCCCTGCCAAGTTTCCGCGCCAATTCAAAAGCGAAACGGTGTATCCTTTCCGTGCCCAGGAGCGTGGCAAACTTCTCACGATAGGCTTCCTCCTTCGGTGTCCCCACATAACGTTTGCCGCCCTTCCGAGTGTAAGAACCCTCGGTATTCTCACGCACGATGTAAAAATCGATTTCGCCTGGTTGAAGCTCGCCATGGATGTTTATCGGCCAAAGGTTAAGCGCCGGCCGGACGCCTGCGAACGAAGGGGTGTCAGCGTTCCAGCGCAGGCCGCCGATGACCGGCCGCTCAATGTCGCCGGGCTTCACTCTCGGGTCGCCGACCGCGCCGAAAAGTATGGCGTCATATAATCCCAAGAGTCCGCCGACTTCCGCCGCGATTTCTGCTTCCGTGTCATCAAATACGACGTGAAGCTTGCTTTTTTGGTCATACGTCAGCTGGCGGTTGTCGATTAGATACTGGCTGCTGAACGGTTCGTTATGAAACTGGAGCTCGAGTTTGTACAATTCTGCGGCATATTTTAAGACTTTAATAGCTTCCCTGACGACTTCCGGTCCGATACCATCTCCCTCTATAATTCCAATTTTGTTCGCCACAAAACCAGCCTAAGCCTTATTTTGCATCAGGCCTTTAAGTTGTTTCTGTTTTTTGTACTCCGGAAGTAATGTGGATTTGAGCGCCTAGGCCAAATTTACGCCATGCGTTTTCATAAAACTCGCTATTTCGTCGTGAGAATATAGTCTTGTCCTCGCGCCGCGCTGCAGGCAGGCCAGCGCGCCCATGGCGCTGGCAAACTGCGCTTTCTTCGCGATCGGCCAGCCTTGTAGGTCGCCGTAAATATAGCCAGCGGCAAACGCATCGCCTGCCCCAGTGGTGTCGATGGCGTTTATTTTGAAGGCCGCGAAATCCGCTTTGCGGCCGCTGCTGTATACGGTGCAGCCATTCTTGCCTTTAGTGACTACCATTTCACAATGTTTGGGTATTTCGGCCAGCGCTGCGGCCTGCCACAGCTCGTCCTGGCTGCACAAGACGACCCGCGAGCCGGAGCTGATTACTGCCTGCAGATCGATCCGCTCCTCGGGGAAGGCGTGCAAGGTGGTGTAAAGGCTTACACCGTTTTGTTTGGCAACAGCTGCGACCTGCGCGTAAAGCGGGTTGGCCGCCCGGATAAAGACCGACTTGGCCGATTTCAGGTAAGCGTTGTCATCGCTATCCAGGCTGACCAAGGGCTGGTAGCCGCTCCGCTCCCGGAAATGCCGTTCGCTGCCGTCCAAGTCGATAAGGCACTCGGCGGTTGGCAAATTGTCTTTCCGCAGCCGTTCGTGGCCGATGCCAAGGCGTTCCAGATCTTTGATAACCATTTGGCCGTTCGCATCCTTCCCGACGCGGCCGATGGCGCCGGTGCGCATGCCCAGGTAGCTGAGGGCGGCTATGGTATTCAGGGTGGAATGGCCAAGGTGCTTTTCAACTTTCCGGCCAGTCCTGATGAGATCGATAATCGGGGTGCAAACGCCAATTATATCAAGCGCCATGCATTGTTTTTCTTTCGCGCCGATATATTGTTAGCTGGCCGGCATGCCGTTATAATGGCGCCGCGGCAATAAGGGATATGATAATAACCATATCCGGCCTGGCCGGCGCCGGCAAATCCACGGTGGCCAAACTGCTCGCGAAACAACTGGGGTACAAGCATTATTCAGTAGGCGACCTGATGCGCAGCCTGGCCGAGAAGAAAAACATAAGCATATTGCAGCTTTCTGCATTAGCTGAGAGGGATAAAAGCATCGACAAGGAACTCGACGCCATGCTGGTATCGGTCGGGAAGAAAGAGAAGAATCTGGTCATCGACACCCGCCTTGGTTTCCATTTCCTGCCGCATTCGGTCAAGGTTTTCCTTAAGGTTGACGCGCAGGAAGCCGCACGGCGCATCTTCCGTGAGCACCGCAGGCAGGAGCGGAGCGAAACCCAGGAACAGGTCGCGCCGATGCTGAAGAAGCGCAGGCAGTCGGAAATTTTAAGATATCAGCAATACTATGGTGTCAACCCTTACGAGGAACGGCATTATGACCTGGTGCTGGATACCAGCAAGATAACGGCCGAGCAGGCGGCGCAAAGGATAGCCTATTTCCTGGCAAAGAAACGGCAGAAATGAGCGTTCATCCCGTTATTCGGTATATTTTGATCGCGCCATTGTCGAATGCTAAATCCAGCGGCAGGCGATAACCGTTCATGAAAAACAGGCTGGCAAATATCGAATTCCTTATTTCCGCTGGGAGCACGAAAATTCCGGAATAGGAAATGGCGACGCATTCTTCTGGGTATTTGTTCGCGCCGGCGTCAGTATCGAAGGTTACGATACCTTCTACGGTGCAGAATTCCGTGATATACCCGTCAAGGCTGTAGGATATCCCATCATATCTCCATGCTTCAGCTGGGCCGGTGATATTTTCTGATCGGCTGGTGCGCAGCCGTATCAGGCCATAACCGCCGTTGAAAGTATAATCCAAGACCAGACCGTCTTCCTCCTCTTTCTGCTCTTTGAAAGCAACTTGAACCGGAAACATAAGGCGGTCTTCACCATGCGCCAGCCCCCAGATGGTGCTAAACTTGTCAGGCATGGTATAATCGACCAGGATGTAATTGACGCCATTAGACTCAAGCCACGCATAATATTTTTCCCACAACTGCACATCGGCTGTCAGGAATTCCGCTGTAGTTATTACGCTCTCCTGTTCTATCGCATCGCGAATCCAAGGAGATAAGAGTTGGTGTTTCCTGAACAACGCTTTACTATCCTTTAAGTTGGGAATAGTTGATCGGCCGCCGAATTTGTTGAGGTAGGCGACATAGTCGACCCAGGACAGGATTACAGCATCGTCTTCTGTGTTTTCAGCCAGAAAAAGTGCAGCTTCTTCCCAATGCTCCCCATCTCCTGCCGGCGCCGCAATCTTGTCTTCCAGAAAGAGGTTTCGATCTCGTTGCGGCCAGAAAATGATGGCAACGGTTGCCACCAAGCCCAACAGGGTCAGGGCAACAAAAGCCGTCGCCAAGCGATCCATATTGATTTTGACTTGTTTGCCATATATTTCCGTATGACAACGAGAATAAAGGGTGATAATATATGCGGCCACCGGCGATTAGGCGGATAATCAGGGAAAACAAGCGCTACACCGACATGCTGGAATACTACGACCGCACCGGGAAGCTGCCCTTAGCCAAGGTCAGGCGCAGCTTCACGCTGCGGACCATGAACATAGAAGCGCTAAAAAGCGCGGCCAAGGCCACGGATAAAAGCATGTCCGGCCTGCTTGACGAACTGATCGAAAAGCACCTTGGCGAGGTCGATAGAAAAGTCAAGAAAAGCAGATGATGGACGCGCCTACTCCTTGCTGTCCGGCCCTTCGGTGCCTTTCTGCCGGAGCATGCGGCCGGCTTCCCGGATGAATTTGCGCACGTACTCCCGTTGCATCAATATGTCGCTCTTCGGTATGTCCATCACCTTGCCTTCCTTCACCAGCTTCTTCATTTCCTCCAGCCGGTTCCAGACATCCAGGTAATTCTGGCTGACCTTGCCCGGCTCGACCAGCTCTTTGTGGAACGCCTTGCCGATCGGGAATTTTTCCTCCTTCGGCAGCCGGTCCAGCGCGCGCAATAGCGTTATGGTCGTCTCGCGCATGATCGCATGGCTCTTCATCACCATGTTCTCCCTTTTTAGGATCTCGACCTTGACGATCAATTTCTGCATCTCCTTGACGAACTCTTTCGCCTTGCCGATCCACTCGTCCAGCTCTTGCCCAGCCATTTCCTGCCGCTTCTTGTGCTCCACGTCCTTGCGGATCAGGATGATGTCCTCCAGATGCTTGACAAATTTCTCCTCCAAAAACTTCGGCTCGACCAGGCTGGCGCGCATCTCCCTTGCGGCATCGGACGGCCGCGGCGGCGCCTTGCCGAGGAACATCAATACCGCCTGGGCCGATTCCAACATGGCATAATAGCAGTCCTCCACCACCATGTATATTTTCGCGTTCTCGACGCGCTGCACGCGCTTCGGCCCGCGCTCGATGAACTTCTCGACCGCCTCCTTGGACGGCTTGATCTCGCCCATCTGCAGCAGCCTCTTAATCGGCAGGAAGATGTCCCGGTCATACACCGGAATGCCTTCCCGGATGAAGTTGAAAATGATCGGATGGCCTTCCCGGACCAGCCGCCAGAACTCGGTAAGCAAGTAGGGCTGCTGCACCGACAGCTGCGGGCTGACCTTCCTGGCTATTTCCTCGCAGCCAAACTCAATGTCTTCTTTCAGCCTGGGCGTGATCCGGCTCCGGGTATCGTCCAAAATAAGGAAAACGTCTATGTCGCTTTCTTTCTTGAATTCCTGCCGTGCGGTGGATCCGAACAGGACGACCGAGCGGACCACGTTGCCGTAGCGCTTCAGCACTTGCTTGGTGAATTCCTTGAGGATTTCAATCCGTTCGTCCTTGTCGGCGCCTTCCTTCTTGGCTTTTTTCTTGTCCTTTTCCTGCGCCTTGGCCAGCTCCGGCTGCTCCTTGGTTACCTGCTCTTCGTATTTCTTGTCCAGTTTGTCGGTCATTCGGCACCAGGCGGATATACAATTTAGCCGCGGCCTACTTAAATGCCGCTAAGCTTGCGCTTTGGCGCGCAACTGCGCCTTGCCAAAGGCCGGGTAGTGCAGCTCGATCATGCCGTGCTCCTCTAATATCCTACCCCACTCCTCAATTTTCTGGGTATTGACGTGGAATTCGCTGGCGGCCATTTCTATCGGTATCGATTTCCGCTCGCGCACCAGCTGGTATAGCCGGTCAACTTCGGTCTCCAGGTAGTTTGCCGGAGGCGCGTTGGGCAAGCGTGGCGGCTGGCTGGCCGCAGCTGCGGGAAGCGCTTGCTTGTGCCGGCGACGGAAAAAAGCCAGCAGCCTGCCCAGCTTCAGCCGCCCAGCTCCCAAGCCTTGCTTGGCCGGCTTGCGACTGGCACGATGCTGGGTAGCATGTTTGGCACGGCCCGTTGACGGTACCGGGCTGGCACGATGCATACCGCTTCCATGGCCATGGGCCGGCAGTGCCGGTTTGGCGGGAACGGATGGGAGCGATCGGTGCACGTGCTGTTCCTGCTTGGCATGGGCGGTATGCCCGTTTTGCCGCACGGCATGGTGCTTTTTCCGCCGCAGCCAAGCGGCGGCAGCGGCGCGGGCGCGGTGCGCCTGCGGCGTGTAGAAGTCGCTGTCCCGGACCTCCTGGTAGCCGGGATGCGCATGACGGGGCGCAAGCTGCCTGCCCCGGTGGTGCGCGGCATGCCGCTTGTGCACCCGCTTCTTCGCTGTCTTTTTGCCCGTCATATGCGCCGTTATTCCAGAAGATCGGTCAGGTTGTAAGTGGCAGCCGTCGTGCTATCAACCCGGAACCAGGAAGGCATGCCCCGCACTGCGCTGCCACTTATTGATTGAACTGCGAAATATAAATAATCCAAGGCCGTTTGGCTGGCCTTAGCCTGCACGCCGTTCTGCTGCAGCTCGTTCAG
>JACQOC010000011.1 GCA_016202785.1 Candidatus Aenigmatarchaeota archaeon | reverse complement strand
GCCTCCACCAGGCCGCTGTCGCTGAGCGATGCGATCCACACTTCAACCACGCCGGCCTCGCAGTAGGCGTAGCCCGGCGGGATCACGAAGTTCTGGGAAGTGTAGACGTTCAGGTAATCGCTCAGGTAAGTGTAAGCCGATGCCACCAACGCTACCGTAATGAACAGCAGGGCGATGGTCGCTATTACTGGCGTTATCCCCTTCATTTTTTACCCTTCCCCGGGTAGAAATGGTATTCGATGCGCCGCAGCGAGGCGAAGATGGCCAGCAATATTATGGCGATTATTATCAGCAGCATGTCGGTGAAGAAATTCCGGCCAGCAGCTGCATTGGCGATCCACAGGATGAAGAACGTCACCAGAAGCAGGACCGAGATCACCAGCGAGGTCGCCTGGGTTATCAGATATTGCTGCATTATGCCACTGATTATTATTGGCGCCCGCTATATAAATTCCCCGAACCAGACAACAGCGGCCTTCTGCAACCGTTATTAGGCACAGCACGCTAATTTAATCGCATATGCTGGCCAAGGCTGCCTCATACCTGTTCGGCTGGATACCGAAGCGCTATCCGGACTACTTCGAGTCGCTGAAAAATGAGATCCGCAGGACCAGGATGCGGGTGGAAAGCGATGACTACATCAGCATGGTCTTTCTGGCGGCGTTCCTGGTTTTTGTCGCCTCCTTCCTGGCCGGGTCGCTGGTGTTGGCCCAGTTGTTTTCCGCCTTCGGCTATTTTTACACCCTGAATATCATCTTTTCCCTCCTGGCCGCAGGCTGCACCCTGCTGCTTGGCTATTACTATCCGTTCTCGGTGTCGGCAAGCATCCGGAAAGAGATCGAACGGTCGCTGCCCTTCGCCTCCTTCCAGATGACGACGGCGGCCAGCAGCGGCGCTAATCCGTTGGAAATATTCAAGCTGCTCTCCGCCCGCAACGGGGCAGTCGGGGAGCAGGCGGCAAAAATCTACCGGAATTCGAAAGGGCTGGGGATGAGCCTGGCGGTAGCGCTGCAGAAGGCCGCCAAGACCACGCCGTCGCAGGACTTCGCCGACCTGCTGTGGGGCATGTCGGAAGTCATCACTTCCGGCGGCAGCCTGGAGGGCTACCTGCGCTCCAAGACCGAGGCATTGATGGCCAAGCACCGCAGGCGGCTGAACGACTATTCGAAATCGATAACGCTGTACACCGAAATCTATACCACGCTGATCGTGGTCGGCAGCCTGTTCTTCATCATCTTGACCGCCATCATGTCGCCGATTGTCGGGCCGGGCGTGCTGCTGCTGCAGCTGTTCCTGACCTTCATCTTCATCCCGCTGGTGTCAGCCGGCTTCATCATCCTGCTCAAGAGCATGTATCCGAGCGAATAGCCATGCAACTGCACGATTTGGACAAGCGACAGAAGGTGACGCTGATTTCGGTAGCGGCAAGCGTATTGCTCATCCTCATCGGCCTGGTTTCCCAGGACCCAGCGATATTTGTCAACATGCTCATAATGGGGGCGTTTGCCTTTGTCTTGCCGGTATTCCTTTCACGCTATTCCCATTACCTGTGGATCAAGGGCTTGGAGGAGCAGTTCCCGGACTTCGTAAGGTCGCTGGCCGATTCGATCCGCTCCGGCGTCTCGTTCAAGGAAGCGGTCGCGCTGGCTGCCAAGTCCGACTACGGCAAGCTCACCCAGGAAATTAAGGCCATGCACAACCGCATGCAGTGGGGCATAGATTTCCGGCGCGCGGTCGAAATCCTGCGGCACAATGTGAGGGGCTCCAAACTGATCACCGAAGCCATTGACATCATGATGGAAGCCTATCGTTCTGGCGGCAATGTGGCCGCTACCCTAGACGCGGTGGCCAGGGACATGAACATGTTAAGGGACTTGGACGCGGAGCGGCGCAGCATGACCCGGCAGCACGTGCTGATCATGTACGGCGTTTTTATCCTGTTCCTGGGCATAGCCATCATGACCGTGTTCTTCATGGTGCCGATGATCAAGTCGCAGCCGCAGGGGCCGGCAGGCATTGGCCTGTCCTTTGCCAACCCGTGCCAGATCCAGGCTTTCCCCTGCCCGATTTTCTCCGCCATCGGCCTGTTCCTCGGCATACCAGAGGGCATTGCGCTTTACTACACCGCCCTGTTCTTCTCAGTTGTCATGATACTCGGCATCTTCATCGGCCTAATTGCCGGCCAGCTCGGCGAGAATTCGGTGATCGCAGGCGGCAAGCACAGCATCACGATGGTGGCCATAACCATTGCCATCTTCATGCTCCTGTCCCGCAGCGGCCTGCTGCCAGCGTGAAGCGCAATGGCCAGGCAGCAATATAACGCGCCTAACCTTTAATCAGCATGATGGAATTAAGGCGGCAGGCGGTGCACTTTTCCGGGATATTCTTGGCGCTGGCCGCATGGGCCAGCCGGGAGCTTGTTGCTGGATTCTGCCTGGCCATCGGAGTGTTCCTGTTCGCGTACGGCGGCGCCATACGCGCGCACCGGAAAGCGCCAATGCTGCCTAACGGTATTGAGGCAAGCTTCCGCAACCTGCTGCTCAGCTTTGAGCGCAGCCGCGTCCATTGGCCGTTCACCGGCGCCATTTGGTTCTTCATTTCGGTTGCGCTTGCGGTCATTCTTTTGCCCGTCGCTACCGCCAGCGCGACGATTTTCATCCTTTCCGTCGGCGATGGACTGTCCACGGTTGTTGGCCGGGCCTTCGGCCGGCATAAGCTATGGGGCAAATCTATGGAAGGCAGCCTGGCGCAATTTGCCGGCGGCCTGTCCGCTGCGCTGTTTGTCCCGCTCCCCGTTGCCGCTGCGGCATCCTTCGTGGCAGCGCTGGCGGAACTTGGCACCGGGCTGCCGGCCCTGCAGAAGTTCAGACGCAAAGGCCTGGTGGACGACAACTGGGTCGTGCCGTTGGCCGCGGCCGCTGCCATGCTCCAGCTGGCATAGTTATGGTATGGTCCGGTAGCGGGTGTTGATCAGCAGCCATTCGACGACAATCAGCAGGAACGCGGCCAACAGCAGGTAGGAAGAAAGCGCTACGGTGTCCGACTTGCGCAGCCAGAGCTTGTCCGCCAGCGACTCATAGATATCACCCACCGCGCTTTCATTAAGCGCGAAAAAGTACAGGCCGCGCGTCAAGTTGGCTATTTTTTGCAGCGCGGCGGTGTCGACGCGCTCCGCATCTTCCCCGGCGGTGCTGCCGATCCCGACAGTATAGACGGTGACGTTGCGCGCCAGCACTGCCTGCAGGCCTTCGTCCACGCTGATCCCGACGTTGTTGTTGCCGTCCGTCACCAGCACGATGACGCCGCCCTTCTCGTAAAGCGCATCAGATGACGCAAGCAATGCATTGCCGATGGCAGTCCCGGCGCGCGGCGCAATCTGCAGCCCCTCGATCTTGCGCTTGATTTCGCGGTGCCGGTCGGTTATGGCCGACACCCCGTCCGCCTTGTCGGCAAAGCTTACAATGCCGATCCGGCTGCTGGACGGCATGTTGTCGACCAGGAAGGCTGCCCCTCTCTTGGCCACCGCCAACCGGTCCGGCGCATAATCGGTAGCGGACATGGTAAGTGAAGTGTCGATGGCCAGCACCATGTCAACCGCCGGCTGCTGGTGCTCATATACCAGCGCGACACCGGCCAATGAGAAGGACAGTGAGATGATTATCATCACCCGGATGGCCAGCATTTGAAAATTGCGCGCCAGCAGCTGCTTGCCAACTGCCTTCTCCAAAGACTCGAAGTTGCCAAACAGCAGTGCGCGCTTCCTGGTAAACCTGGCGCCGATGAAATAGATGGCAATGACCAGTGCGACCACCACTACGCCAAGCCAGGCAAAGACGATGTTGTCGAACGTGACAGCCATATCACACCATCGAGAACCTCTCAAAATACCTGGTAATCTGCTTGGCGAACGATTCGGTGGTAAGCACGTTCAGCATCTCGGCATTGCTGGAGCGGAACGCAGCCAGCACCTGATCATACTGCTCCTTGGCGTATTTCGCGTACCGCTTCCGCACCTTGTCGGTCTTGACCGCAGCGGCACGGCCGGTGAACGGGTCGTAGAAGCGCATGTAGCCGGCTGCCGGCGGCTCCAGGTCGCGCAAATCACGCACCATTATGCCCAGCACTTTGTCGAACTTGTGGCTGGCCATTTTCAAAGACGTCTCCCAGCCCTTGCCCAGCCCCAGGAAATCCGAAATGATGAACAGGAAGGTGCGCGGCCCGAGGTAAGTGGTCACCCGGTCCAGCGCCAGCTTCAGGTTGGCGCCGCTGCCGTACATGCTTTCATTGGTCAGCAGGTCCAGTATCTTGTAATACTGGTAAACGTCGTTGACCGGCTCCAGGAAGATCGGCACCGAGCGGTTGAACATGGCAAAGCCCACATTATCCCCGGAATCGATGCCCGCATAAGACAGCACGCCGGCTATGACCGACGCGTATTCTGATTTCGTCATGCCCTGCGACCCGAACAGCATCGATGACGAAGTGTCCAGCAGTATGAAGATGTCCAGGTCGCGTTCCTCCTCATATTCCCGTACGTACAACGACTGGGACCGCAGGGATGCGCGCCAGTCAATTCTGGAAGCGTCATCCTCACCAGGCACGTATTCGCGCAGCCCGGCAAATTCGATGCCTTTGCCGCGGAACAGTATCATGTACTTGACTGCCGTCCTGAAAGTGTCTATAATACGCTTGACTTCCGCGTCTATTTTCCTGGTCAGCACTGCCTTTTCGATTATCATGCCGCTATTCGACCGGTATTTTTTTCAGGATCTCGTCGATGATGGTGTCGGTGCTGATGCCCAGCGCCTTGCCTTCGTAAGTAAGGATGATCCGGTGCCTGAGCACGTCGTGCGCGATTGAGCGTATGTCCTCCGGCCGGACATGGTCGCGGCCCTTCATGAGGGCAGTGGCCTTG
>JACQOC010000056.1 GCA_016202785.1 Candidatus Aenigmatarchaeota archaeon | reverse complement strand
GTCTTATTTCTTGGCTTCCCTGCCGTTGTTGTTCAAGTAGAACGTGGTATGCGCCATAATGTTGAAAATTGTACTGAATGCAACCAACGGCAAGGCTATGATCTCTATCGGATATAAAGTGAAAATCCAGAGAGGTAAGCTTTGGCTCCCCAAACCGTAAAAATAGTTCAGTAGCAGTAGCGGCAAATTAAGAGCGAAAGAAATCAGACTGATGCCAAGATAAAATACTACGTATCTGCTCAAGTTGTTATAAACGAGCATTATCGAATCCCTAGCGCCGGACTTAAGGCTTTTGTTCTCAAGCACGATGAACGTTGGGGTAAAAGCCAATAGAAGGGTCAAAAACCATACCCATGGAACAAACATGTAGAAGACAAAATTGTCGGAATAGGTTGCGAGACTGACTATTAGAGTCACTAATACAGATAAAATAGAGCCAAACAGCAAAACTGGTAGGTAATGTTTTTTGACGGCGGTCAAGTTAAATGTCGCCTTTTTTTTCCTGTCAAATTCGGCCGCGTCTAAAATTGTTAGTATGAAAACAATTGAAAAAAACAGCAGATAGGCTATTTGATCAATAGAGCTCACCACGAGAAATTGTTCCACTACCATATCGCCCATCAGGTCTTGTGCAGCAGCAATTAACGGGCTTCTAAAAAACGGGAAGACAAGGGTTTTCAGGGCAAGTAGAGAAAGAAGCAAAAACAGCATTTTCCTGTTCCAAAGGGCAAAATTTAGGCTTTTCCGGACAATTTCCAAAGTCTCCTGAAAAAGCATCTGTTGAATTACCTACAGCACTTAAAAGGATGATAAGGTTGCCGAGAGCGGCTATTGCGTCGGTTTCACAACGCACCGCGCCGGAACAGGTAGCTGGCCAGGGATATGGCAACTAGCGCTAAAACCGCAAGGATGGTAAAGTCCAGCCAGATCGGCAGCATGCCGTTGCCCGCCAGGGCATGGCGCAGGCCGTCGACGCCGTAGGTGAGCGGGTCGATATTCGATATGGCCCGCATCCAGTCCGGGGCCGTGCTTAGCGGGAACAGGGCACCGGACAGGAAGAAGGTGGGCATGACGATGAACGACATGATCATCTGGAAGCCTTCCATGCTGCGCATCCTTGCCGCTATTGCCAGGCCGGCCGCGACGAAGCACGTGCCGGTCAGGAACATGAAAGCCATGGCCGGCAGGATGCCATAGCTCGGCTGGATGGCGCCGATCGCATACGCGATGGCCAGCATGATCAGGCCGCTGAAGGTTGCCACGGTCGCGCCGCCCAGCGCCTTGCCGATTACTACGCTCACCCGGGAAACCGGGGCGACCAAAATCTCTTTCAGGAAGCCGAACTGCCGGTCCCAGATGACCGACACGCCGGAAAATATGGAAGTGAACAGCACGATCATGCCGATTATTCCCGGCGCCAGGAAGGCCGTGTAATCCATGCCCGGCAGGCTGAACGCCGACCCGAAGCCAGTGCCTAAGAATATCAGCCAGAACAGCGGCATGGCCAGACTGCTCACCACCCTGGAGCGGGCGCGGCCAAACCGGGTCATCTCCCGCAGCCAGACCGTATAGATGTCGTTGAGCATAATCACCTGGCGCGCCTGCGCACGCGCATCATGTCGAGCGGTGAAGCCTCTTCTTCGCGTATCGTGCGGCCGGTATGGCGGATGAAAACGTCTTCCAAAGTCGGCTTCTTCAGGCTCAGCGAAGTTATCTTTATTTTGTGCTTGGCCGCTATTGCCAGCAGCTTGGGCGCCATCCGCTCGCCGTTATGCACCGTTACCGAGAGCTGGCCGGCAGTAATTTTGGTCTTGCCTGTGCCGTTGAGCAGGCTGGCCAACTTTTCTACTTCAATAGCTTCAATCACCAACACGTCGCCGCCGAGCGAATCCTTCAAGCTAGTTGGCGTGCCCAACGCTATTATTTTGCCCCTGTCAATTATCGCGATGCGGTCGCAAAGCGCGTCAGCCTCCTCCATGTAATGGGTGGTAAGTATGATCGTCACCTTTTCCCGCTGGTTCAGCTTGCTGATGTAGTCCCAGATGCCGCGCCGGGTCTGCGGGTCAAGGCCAAGCGTGGGCTCGTCCAGGAACAGTATCTTCGGGTGGTGCATCAGGCCCCTAGCTATCTCCAGCCGGCGCTTCATGCCGCCCGAGTAAGTTTTGACCTGCTGGCCAGCTTTGTCTTCCAGGCCGACCAGCTTCAGCACTGCGCTTATCCGGATTGCGCGCAGTTGGCTGGGCATATGATAGAGCCGGCCGTGGAAGTCCAAGTTTTCTTTGCCGGTCAATTCGTCGTCCAGGCTTGGGTCCTGGAACACGATGCCGATGGCTTTCCTGATTTCATCTTGCCGCTCCAGGCCGAAGCCGGAAACCTGGGCGCTGCCAGAAGTGGGTTGGATGAGGGTGGAAAGCATGCTGATGGTAGTGGTCTTACCCGCACCGTTGGGGCCGAGCAAGCCAAAGATTTCGCCCTGCTTGATTTCCAAGCTGATGGAAGCTACTGCCCGGTTGCGGCCGAACTCCTTGGTCAAATTTTTTGTGGCAATTGCCGGTTTCATAGTGTCAATATAGCAAACCCTATAATAGCTTTTTCCCGATGTTTGGCGCAAACCGAACGTTCTTACCAGGCTTTATTAACCTCGGTTACATTCAATGTTTATGGAAATCCTCAAATCCATGCCGGCTGCCATCATCATCGCTTCGCTGGTGCTGGGCTTGTCCTTCGCCTTTTCCGGAACCGGCAGCAGCTACGCGAACAGCGGCACGATGAAAAGCATATTGTCATCTGAGCCCAGGCCGGGCATAGTGGTTTCCGGAACCGGAACGCTGTACGCCGACCCGGACATGACTGACATATTCTTTGGCATCGAGGCCGAATCGCTGTCAGCGTCTGACGCGCAGCAAAAGAATGCCGACGTCGCCAAGAAAGTCATGGACGCATTGCTGGCCAAAGGCCTCGCCAAGGACAAGATCGAAACCACTTCCTACAACCTGCAGACCGTGACTGAATATGACGAGTTCAACCGGAAATACGTCACTAAAGGCTACAAGGCCAGCCACATGCTGAAGGTCACACTGGACGGCACTGGCAAGGCCGGCGAGATCATCGACGCTGTTTCCCAGGCGGGAGCGAACCGCATAGATAGCGTCCAGTTCCGACTGAATGATGAGAACCAAAAGCAGCTGAACATGCAGGCACTCGGCATCGCCACCAAGCAGGCGCGGGAGAAGGCCCAGTCAATCGCGGGTGCGGCCGGCGTCGGCCTCGGCAAGCTGACCCAGGCGAGCGAGAGCTATGTGTCTTCGCCCATATTCTACCAGAAAACCTACGACGCCGCGGCGCCTGCGGCTGCCGGGACCGAGATAGCGACCGGCCAGCTTCAGGTGACGGCAAGCGTTAGCCTGACTTACGAAGTCGGCTGACTGTTTCTTATTCGTAACGCAGCGCCTCCACCGGCTGCATGTTCGCTGCTCTTCGTGCCGGGAAGAAGCCGGAAAGGGCGCCGACGATCACCGAGAACAGCACGGAGAATATGACCAGCTCCAGGGAGACGGCGGTGGTGAAGGCGCCTTGGAAGCCGATCCTGACCCCGAGCTCGGATATCAGGCCGGCGACGGAGACGCCGAGCAGGGCGCCGAGTATGCCGCCGAACAGGCCGATAAGGCCGGCTTCGGTTATGAAGATCCGCATGATCTCACCGTCGGTCGCGCCCAGCGACTTGAGGATGCCGATCTGCCGGGTGCGCTCCATCACCGAGGTGAACATGGTGTTGGATATGCCGATGGCGCCGACGAACAGCGTTATGCCGGCGATGGCGGCGAGGAACAGGGTGAAGGTCGAAGTGACGCTGCTCACCTGGGTCTGGATGGCCTGGGC
>JACQOC010000055.1 GCA_016202785.1 Candidatus Aenigmatarchaeota archaeon | reverse complement strand
TTATTGAACTGGGCGTGGCGATGCTGGTCATGAACTTCCACAATAGCTTGCCATCGCGGTCCAGGCAATAAAGGTTGCAATCCCAAGAACCGAAAAATACTTTGCCGTCCCCGAATCCAGGGGTGCCGATCACTAGGCCTTTGGTCTCGAACTTCCATTTCAGCTTGCCGTCCAGGTCCAGGGCATACAGGTTGCCGTCGCTGCACGGGAAGTAAAGCGTGTCCAGGTAACGCGCCGGCGGGCACACCGAATAGTCCTTGGTGGCGAACTTCCACAACAGCCTGCCGTCCAGGTCCAGGGCATAGAAATTGTTGTCCAGCGAGCCGAAGTAGACCACATTGTCGATTATTCCAGGTTGCCAGGCCCGTATTGGCCCCTGGGTCGGGAATTTCCATTTCAGCCGGCCATCCAGGCCGATGGCATAAAGGTTGCCGTCATGGCTGCCAAACACGATAGTAGAGCCAGAGGCCTGCGGCGAGCCGACGGCCCCGTTGGTCGGGAACTTCCACAAAAGCCGGCCGTCCAGCGTCAGCGCGTAAACGTTGCCGTCGAACGAGCCGCAGTAAACGGTATCAGCATGGGCCAGGATGTGCGAGCCGATCGGGCCGTTGGTCGGGAACTTCCACAGCAGCCTGCCGTCCAGCGAGACCGCGTACAGGTTGCGGTCCTCCGAGCCGAAGTAGACAATGCCCCTATGCACCGCCGGCCGGCCCATGATCGAGCCGTCGGTGGCAAACTTCCACAGCAGCTTGCCGTCCCGCCCCAGGGCATAGATGTGCTTGTCGAAACTGCCGAAAATTATGGCATCTGCGGCCATGACTGCCGGGCATATAACCGGCCCCTGGGTGCGGAAGCGCCAATGCTCCCGGCCTGCGGCATCCAAGGCGTAAAAGTTATGGTCGCAGGCCCCGAAATAGAGCATGCCGCTGTCGACCAGTATGGGGTTGTCGATGCTGCCGCCGGTGGTGATGCTGAAGCCCGGCGAAGTCTCGTGCTCGCGCGAGGTCTGCACCACTTCCAGCATATGGAACGGCGCAGGGAAGGTAACGGATGAATTGCCTGCTTCCCGGCCTGCTGCCGGCACATAACCGGCTGTGCGGTACATACGCCACCGCTAATAATAGGCGTGAAGTTAAATAATACCCGATGCGCAACCACCCGCTCACCTGGCTCATGATCGTGCTCAACCTTGCGGTGTTCTTGCTGGTGTTCTCCATGCCGGAAGCGCTGCGCGACACGACCTTTGACGCATACTCCTTCTCGCGCGGCACTGCGCTGGAAGCCTGGCGCTGGCTGACCGCCATGTTCCTGCAGGTAAGCGCCAGCCACCTGTTTTTCAACATGCTCGGCCTGTACTTCTTCGGCAAGCATTTGGAAGAGGAAACCAGCAAGGGCTGGTGGCTGGCCATCTACTTCATTTCTGGAATTCTCGGCAGCTTCGCGTTCCTGCTCACCAGCCCGGAACCGGTGGTGGGGGCCAGCGGCGCGGTGTTTGGCGTCATGGGCGCAGTCATGCTGCTCAACCCGACGCGCATGATCCACCTTTACGTTTTCCCGCTGCCGATCGGCATCGTTGCCGTGATCTTTATTGTGGTCGAAACCATGGTGGCAGTCTACAAGACCGCCTTCCAACAGTTAGGCAACGTGGCCACGGTTGCCCACATAGCCGGCATCGCGACCGGCGCCATCTTCGCGTTCTTCTACAAGCCGAAGCGCTCGCTGCAAGGCGTTTTCGTGCTTGCCCTGTCGCTGGCCCTGCTGGCCGTCCTGGGTCCGGCCTTTGCACTGATAGCTGAAATCGGCAGCATTGCATTGCAAGTTATCGATGCAGTCGTCGGCTTCTTCTTGTACAACATTGCTGGCCTGCTCGGCTTCCTCTGGGCGTGATACGCTGAAACTGCACAACATTACAGGCATCGAAAGCCTTAAATTGCTTATGGAAAATAATTCTTTGGCATGTACCGCTCGATAGTGCTGTCCGACCCTCCAGGCATGCGCGGCCGGTATTTCTACCCTGGCC
>JACQOC010000053.1 GCA_016202785.1 Candidatus Aenigmatarchaeota archaeon | reverse complement strand
TCGGCGTCCAGGCCCTTGAAGTCCGCGTTGGCCGCGGCCGACTGCACGATCTCCAGGATGGCTTGCGCGGTCTTGGTATGGTAGCGGCCGTTGACCGAGGCCTGCTCCTGGGTCAGCCCCTCCAGCAACGACTTGCCCTTGGCCAGCTGCGTGCCGCTGATCGCCCGGCAGATTTCTACCGCATGCTTGGTGGAGGCGTCCAGGTTGCGGCCGTAAGCCTTGGCGGCCTTCTTGTCACTCCGCTTGAGCGCGTACTTGAGCATACTCTAATGAATAGCAGGGGGTATATAAATGGTTTTGCCACGCATGGCGCGCCTGGTCTGGACATGCGGGTTTGCGCCTGGCGGCGGAAATATTTATAAATAACCGGGCGCATATAGACAATGGCGAAATTCCAGCACGTGCTGCTTGTCGCGCTCATACTGGCAATCAGCGGCTGCACCCAGCAATATGCGGCCCCGCCGGGCAGCAGCGTGCCGGCCGCGGATCAGCCAGGCCAGCCGGAGACCGAAGTCACCCCAGAGCCGCCGGCTGAAACTGCTACGCCGCCTGCAGCTGCGGCCAGCGAGGCGACCATCGAGTACACCGACGCTGGCTTCGTCCCGGCGGAAGTGACGGTCACCAAGGGCGGAAAGGTCACCTGGAAGAACACCATCCTGAGGACGGTGTGGCCGGCCAGCGCCAAGCACCCGACGCACGAAGTGTACCCGAACTCCAGCATCACCAAGTGCAAGACCGCTGCTGAAAGCACAATTTTCGACGCCTGCAAAGGCATCAAGGTGAATGAAACCTACTCCTTCGTGTTCAACGAGGTCGGCGCGTGGTTCTATCACGACCACCTGAACTCCAAGCTCTTCGGCAAGGTCACGGTTGTCGGCTGATAACTTGCCCTATTTTTTTCCCTTTCCATATAACTCTTGAATAAGTTTTTCACTTGGCAAACGCATCCAGCCGTCTTTGCGCACCCAGCGTCCGCAACAGGCGGGCGCTGGCCTGGAACTGCTGCAGCGGCAGGGCCAGCTGGCCGGCTATGCTGTCCAGCGCTGCCTCCTTATCATTGAACTGCTCCGGCTGCTGCTGCAATGCCTGCCGGGTCTCCTCCCGGCACAGCCAGACGCCGGTAGGGACGTAACCTTGGTAAGCTTCCCGGAACACCAGCACGCCGGCCTGCTTTTTCATCCGCGCCAGCGCCTCGAGCGCGGCAAATTTTACCGAGTAATAGCAGCCGCCGACCGAGGAATAGCTTTTCTTGCCGTGGTACGGTTCTGAATCGGAAAAGATGACTTCCTCCCGGCCCATGACATGGATGAACGCTTCCATCCACTCGTATTGCCAATGGGTCGGCGTCAGCAAGACGGTAAAGCTGTTCTTCAAGGCCCGGTAGCGATACACCTGGAAGCTGTCGATTGGTGCATATTCCTTAACCTTGTCCAAAAGCCGGTCGGCCAAGATGGAGTCAACGGCCGTTATGCTCCACCTGGTCGGCACCAGCTTGCGGTTCTTGCCCAGGCCCATGGTGCCGGCTGAGAACGCCTTCTGGATCTTGGAGAACGCAACATTTTGCCGGTGCAGCTCCGGTACGGCTTCAGCTGCCAACAAATCCGTGTCATGGTAAGCCCGTTCCAGCTCGTGGTCCCACTTTGCGTTGCCGACTGCTAGTTCCTTTATCTGGCCGGACGGCCCAAATGGGCTGTGGTCCATGTTGAAGGTAACGCCGCGCGGCGCCTTCTCGAACTGCGCATCGGTATCCGGCGAAGCCCTGGACAAGGCGATGTCCTGCAGCTGGCTCACATATTTGCTGTCCGTATCATGGATGTCAAGCAGCTGCTTGCCCCTTACCAGGTTAAGCCGGAAACCGACAATGTCCGCAATCTTTCGAGCTGATAGCCAGCGCTCCGGCGCGTCCAGATTGGTGGTGTCGCCATGCTGCGGCGTGAGCAATGGCCCGGCCAGCACTTTCGGGTAGCCGGCCCGGCCGATGAAAACGGAAGGGGGGCTTGTCCCGTCGAGAGTTTGGCCGACCGCGACGGACCGCATCCGGCCGGCCTTGCGCGTCAGCCGGCGGAGGTAGAAGCCCTTGCTGAGTCCCCTCATCATTGAGCTTTGGATCAGCCGGCCTTAAAAGCTGAGCGAAGCGCGGGGCCGTTACGGCCGCTAGGCTGACAGAAACTGCTATATTGGAAAAACGGCCACGCCTTACTTCAGCGGTATGAACTTGCTGGATTTCGTGGCACCAAAGCCAGGCGCGGAGTGCTTGACCACTCTCCGGGTAAGGACTAGTTCGCCCAGCCGGTAGCCCAGCATCTCGGGCGTCACCTCGACCGTGACGTACTCCTTGCCGCTGTAGACGCCTAGCTTGACGCCTAGCATCTGCGGAACGATGACCATGTCCCGGGATTTCGTCCTATGGAAGGCGGTCGGCTTCTTGGCGATCTCCTCCAGCAGCTTCTTCTGATGGAACGTGAAACCGCGCTTCAGCGCCCGGCGGTAGCGGGACGGGACCATCTTCATGAACTCATCGACCGACAGTTGCTTGAGCTGCTCCGGCTCCAGGCCGCGGAAGGTGAATTTTGCCATACCTTGTATTCCCCTATCGGGTATTTAAATGCTCCCTTGCCGTTTGCCAAGGGGTTTAAAAGCTGTACTGGGAAATAGGCTCGGTAAGCAGATGCGGCCATACTCGATTCCCATGGACGTGGAGCTAAGTGACGGCAGCCTGAAGACGCTGTCGATCTACATGGACGAGGAGACCGAGCGCCTCGATAAACTATACGACACCAACATCATGACCAACATGCCGGATACCGGCAGCCTTGCATTGGATGACCGGCTTAGGGTGCTGCTCGGCTTCGCATTGTACAAGAAATTTTTTGTTGGGCTGGAGGAAACAGCCATTGCCGAACTTGGCAAGCAACAGCTGGCGGACATTCCTGACGAGTACCGCAGAGAGTATCTGCGCTTTGCGACATATGATGGCAAAAACATCGTGTTCCCCAGTGAAGCGGCGGTCAAGTATAGCTTCCGGCGCAACACCAATGCGCAAGCGGATATCCTACCGGATCAGCCGGAAATTGAACAGCCGGGACGCCCCAATTAGCTTGCGGCCAATTAGCCAAGTATGCTGCCGAAGCCTTCCATGGCTTTCTGCTCCTGCTCTTGCAGCTTGTTCAGGACTTCTTGGCCTTGCTCATAGCGCTTGGCCACATCCTGCAGCAGCTGGTCAGCTTTGGCCAATACGTTCTCGTCGGCATCGACGATGATGAAATAGCCCGCTTCCTTTATGCCTAAGGAAGACGCTAGCACCAGCGTGATGCTGCCCCGGCTAACCTGGTCGTCCTTCTTCAAGAGCTCTTCCGCCTTGCTGCCGTTCGCCAGGCTGGCGTGGTAGACCGCTTTCATGCGCCAGTATTGATGGCAAGGCTTAAAACGGTTTTGCCGGCCTTTTCGGCCCGGGATAGCGGTTTATATTGCCGCGCCGCCAATATCTTGCATGGCAGTACCAGTAGTTGAGATCAACTATGTGGCCGTGCTCGTCTCTGCCATTATCGGCTATGCGGTCGGCATGGTATGGTATACCGTGCTGTTCGGCAAGGAGTGGGCGAAGCTCATGGGCTTCGACCAGAAGAAGATGGCCGAGGCGAAAAAGAAGGGCATGGCCAAGCAGTATGCCATCGGTTTCGTCGGCACGCTGGTGATGAGCTTGGTGCTCGCGCACGTGCTCAAATATTCGCAAGCGTCGAGCGTAACCGAGGCGGCCATGGGCGGGTTCTGGATGTGGCTGGGTTTTATAGCCACAGTCTTGCTGGGCACCGTCCTGTGGGAAGGCAAGCCCGTGAAACTGTACCTGATAAACAGCCTGCATTACCTGGCGGCGCTGGTTGTCATGGCCGAGATCCTGGTGCTCTGGGCGTAGCTGCCTTTCATAAGCCAACTGGTTTTGTTTTTTCCTGGGCAGCCCGATGGTCCTCCAGCCTGTTGCGGACCTCGAACATCCTCCTGAGCGCCTGCACATAACCGCGATCCATCAGGAAGACGCCGATCTGGCTGCCGTCTGGCACGGTGTCGCCGGTCATGACCACCAGATACCGTTGCCAATCGCCTGGGCCAGTTGCTAGAGCGTCTACCGCATAGGCTTCATCTAGGGTGCCGGGCTCGGCCGGCCGGCCGGTTTGCCGGATGCCCAGAGGCCGCCAGATGCCGTCGTCCGGGAACAGCAATTCCTTGCTTTCATAACCGTGGATGATGGTGCTGACCCCATTGCCATGTACCCGGTGGAAATAGGCATGCAGCGGCCATTGTTGCGGCAGCTCCGCATCGTCGCTGCCGCTGTAGAACTGGGCGGTGCGGTTAAATAGATTGACGTTGGAAACGGTTATCAGCCGTTCGCTGTGGAAATCGCCCGGCTGGCGGCCGGCTGGCGTGATGACGATGTCATAGCCGAAGTCAATGCTGACGCTCGGCGTGGCGTGTCCGGGCAGCAGTTCCAGGTCGTCCAGGCGCTGGCACAAGCTGTGGATGGCGTTGACATAGCTAGCTGCCGGCTGATAGCGGTGGCGGGCGCGGCTGGCGCGCATTTCTCCAGGCGGCGGCAGTAGCATGTTGGTCATTTGACATCACATCCGGCTTAATTTTTACCGCTGGTTTATAAATGCAGAAATCAGCGCTTGCGCCGGCCAGTGCGCCTTGGCGCCAGGCTGCCTACTTTGGCGCCCGGCGGCGCATGCCGGCTCACCGACTTGGACTGGCCGGGCCCGGAGTTGCCGCCAAACGGATGGTCGACCGCGTTGAAGTTGACCGCGCCTGACCGCGGGTAAAGGTGGCCTTTGGCTTTCATCGCATGGTATTTCGTGCCGGCCTTCAGCCACGGCCGCTCCGCTTTGCCTTCGCCGGCCGCTGTGCCGATGATCGCCATGCAGTCGGCGGACAGCACTTTGCGTTTCTTGGACGGCATCTGCACCGCGACCTTGTCGCCTTCCTTGGTCATTATGGTGGCCGAGGAGCCGGACGCCAGGCACAGCTTCGGGCCGGATAGCGGGTACAGCTCAATGGCGAACACCCGCTGGCCCAGCTCCATGTCGCGCAGCTTGCGCACGTGCGTGGCCAGAGCGTCGCCAACCATCGCCCCTTCTGGCGCGATCAAATAACCGCGGCTGCCGTCTTCGTAATGGACGGAAGCAATCGGCGCCGATCGGATTTGGTCGTGCAGAATGTCATGGATGTAGCCGTTCTTCTGGCTGAATTCAAGCTGGTAGATCTTCCGCGGCGGGGTCCGATACCGTGGCCCGCCCCGGCCCCGTGCCTGTTGGATTAGGCTCTTGCCCATAAGCTTTCCTTATGAGTTGATGTTATGGCTTGCTAGGTTAAAAAAGCTTTGTGGCTAGGAATCTGGTGTAAAAACTTCCCATACGTGGATATATAGGCCGTCAGGTTCGCCCAAAGCCTGCGGCTGGCAGAGCTCCTCCGCGCCGATGGGCACCGGGAACGCTAATAAAGCTTGCTGCAAAATGCTAAACATATGCCGCTAACCTTTAGGATAGTTGCATTTCTCAGTCTGGTAGTTCTGGCGCTGGTTCCAGCCGTGCCGTCCCAGCAATCCACGCTGCCGATAAGCGACATACCGGTCGTTTTCCACCTGCCGGACGCGGAAATTCACGCCGCCGCGCTGGTCGGCAGCCTGCGGATGCACCTCAACCATGAGCGGCTGTTCACCGGGCCGCTGGCGCCGTGGCGGAAAGACGCTGCCTCCGGGCTTGCGCCACACCAACCGTTCATCCTGTCGGCCGACCTGCTGTTCGACGACGGGGGACGGAACATCCGGCCCGCGGTCGAGCGGCTGCAGGCATTCCTGAAGGCGCACCAGACCGTGCCGTTCGGCTGGGCCGGCTCCGAATACCGCGGCAAGGTCGAGAGCTTCAATGTCAAGTATACGCTATTCCTGCCGGACGGCAGCCCGGTGCGGGCGACGGCGAACATTAACCTCTCCAGTTTCGTCCCGGCCGACGACGGGCACCGCGGCAGCCCGGCCCAGCTTGATTATTTTGCCCTGCTTGACGCGTCGCAGCAAAGCTTCCTGCTGCTGAAACAGTATGATGCAGAAACCCTCGACCGCGTAGCTGGCCAGCTGTTCGCCAACTTGCAGCCGGAAACCAGGGCTGTCCGGCTCACGGTGGCGCAGCCGGGCCGTCTCCAGCAGCTATCGGCTTTCAGCATCGGCCCACCGGAGGCCGGCAAAAACTTCACAATCGAAATTTCCGGCGCCAACGGCAGCGGTCCGGAAGGCAACTCGTGGGCGAGCTGCTCCGGCGGCACGCTGGATATCGAAGTCAGCGATGCGAGCGTCGGCCGCGACCAATTCCAAACCGCCGCCCCCGGGCATAAGAGCCTGGAGCCGCTGACCCTTAGAGGCCCAATGACCGCGTCGCGCAAGGCGCTGATGGACTGGGTGAACCAGAAAGGCCGGCCGTGCCCGACCTGCAAGAACGTCAGCCTGGCCTTCAGCCAGGGCAATGTGACGCAATGGGCTTTTGCCGCGCCGGTCATCGACGCATTCTACTTCCGGAACCAGATATTGTTGCTCCATACCCAGGGCGATCGGCTGCACGCCACAGTGTTGAACATTGCGCGCAGCCATGCGGACGGCAGCGCCTGTTCCGGGCCGCCGCGCATCTTCATATTGCTGCCTACGTCCGGCCCGGCGTACATGCCGATCGGCATCGGCGGCACGAATTTTGGCGCTGGCGCCGTCCCGTATGTGAATGGCGCGACGTCATCGGCACTGTTCAACTTCAACACCCAAAACCTGCCGCTCATCGGCTCGCTCAGCGTCGGCGTGACGCTGGTGCCGCCGGCCGCACCCGGCAACGGGTCGGGGGTGCAGGTCGAGTATTTCAGCCAGCGCAGCAACCGGTTTCCCTTCACGGTGAATTAGCCTAGCTGGCATGGCCGCGCTAACGCGTTATATGCCCATATTTTCCATGAGCCGTCGTTGCATCGCTAAATAGCTGTTATGCGCTCCAGCAGCAGCGGGAAGCTGGTGTAGCCGGACTGCCGGTTGAAATGGCCGGCGCCCTTGACCACCACCAGTTTGGCTGCCAGGCTGGCCGCCAGCTGCGTGCCGACCGCGATTGGCACATACGGGTCGTTGTCTGACTGGAACACTTCGCCATGGCCGGCGTTTTGCCTAATCTTTGCCCAGTCGAACGGCCGCGCGAAGAAGCTATCCACAATATCCTTATACCTGCCGGCCCACAGGTCTTTGGTGAAACCGCCGACCAGGAATATCGCTTTCACCGACCTTTTCAGCAGCTCGAGCTTGTGCAGCAGCAATGCGCAGCCGATGCTGTGGGCGATCATGATGGTGGCCGGGCCGATGTGCCGGTCAAGGCCGGCCAGCACGTCCAGCCAATTGTCCAGCCGCTGCCCGCCCGGGGTCGGGAATTGCGGCACCTGGACAGCGTAGCCGAGCTTCCCAAGTTCGGCCTTCAGCCACGGGAACCAGTTTTCCTGCGGGCTGCCCCAGGAACCGTGGATGATGATGGCGTTTGCCATTATGATGGATGGCGCACCGGCTAGAATATCGGGCCGGCCAAAAAAGTCACCGCCGCGAATGGAGTGCGATGCGGTTGCCTTCCGAGTCGAGGATGACCGCCATGAAGCCGTGCTCGTCGCTGATTTTCGTTTTCGGCACCAGAATTTTTCCGCCCGCCAGCGCCACCCGAGCTAACTCGTTGGCCAGATCGCCGCTGAACGCGGTGAAATAGACCAGGGCGCCATTGGCCGACGGCGTGTAGAATTCCTTATGGAAAACCAGCGAACCCATGGCGCCCATGCCGTCCGGGTGCATGGGAAACCAGGCCATGTCCAGCGCCGGCAGCGTATGCCGCTCCAGTTTGTGGCCGAACACTGCCGCATAGAACTTGATGGCGCGCTCCATGTCACTAACAGGAATCTCGAACCAGCCGACCGGGTTCCTGTCCATCGCCGTTATTGGCCGGCTTCCTTAAATGCCTGCGCGCCTTTGCCGGCAACGCGCATATAACCAAGCCCGGCCAATTAGCATACTATGCAAAAGGAAAGCGGCGCGCTGGCTGCCAGGCAGCGTTGGCTGGCATTCGCGGTGCTGAGCCTCGGCACGCTGATGATCGTGCTGGACACCACCATCGTCAATGTCGCGCTGCCGTCGATCCGCGCGGACCTTGGCCTGGACGCCGCCGCCTTGGCCTGGGTGGTTAATGCTTACTTGCTCACCTTCGGCGGCTTCCTGCTGCTCAGCGGCCGGCTGGGCGACCTGTACGGGAAAAGGCGGCTGTTCCTGGCCGGCATCGTGCTGTTCACGCTGGCCTCGCTGGCCTGCGGCCTGGCCGGCAGCCAGGCAGTTCTGGTAGCGGCCCGCGCCCTGCAGGGGCTGGGCGGCGCCGCAGTCTCAGCGATTTCCTTGTCCCTGGTCATGACCATGTTCCCGCGGCCGGAGGAGCGCGCCCGGGCCATGGGCTTCTTCGGCTTCATCGCGGCCGGCGGCGGCAGCGTCGGCGTCCTGCTCGGCGGCGTGCTTACCGGCACGTTTGACTGGCACTGGATTTTCCTGGTCAACGTGCCGATCGGCCTTGCCGTCATTTTCTTCGGCCGCCGGCTGCTGCCGGCCAACCAGAAAGCGAGGGGGCCGGTGCACCTTGATATTGCCGGAGCGGCCAGTGTGACGGTGGCGCTATTGCTGGCGGTGTATGCGGTCATCAACGGCAACCAGGCCGGCTGGGCATCCTTCCAGACCATTGGCCTGCTGGCCGGCTCCGGCCTGCTGCTGGCCGCGTTCATCTGGCTGGAGTCGCGGGCCAAGGATCCGCTCATGCCTCTGCACCTGTTCCGGGCACCGAACGTGGCGGCCACTAACGCCATCGGCGTGCTCTGGGCGGCGGCCATGTTCGCCTGGTTCTTCCTGTCCGCGCTGTACCTGCAGCTGGTGCTGGGCTACACGCCGCTGCAGGTCGGGCTGGCGTTCCTGCCGGCCAACGTCATCATGGCCGTGTTTTCCGCCTGGCTGTCGGCCAAGGTCGTGCTGCGCTTCGGCTTCCGCAGGCCGCTGGCGGTTGGCTTGTTGCTTGCTGCGGTCGGCCTTGCGCTGTTTTCCCAGGCGCCAGTGGGCGGCAGCTTTATCCTGCACGTGCTGCCGGGCATGGTATTGCTCGGCATCGGCGCCGGCCTGGCGTTCAACCCGCTACTCTTGGCGGCCATGGGCGGCGTCAGGCCGGAGCAGTCCGGCCTGGCTTCTGGGGTGGTGAACACCGCGTTCATGATGGGCGGCGCGCTCGGGCTTGCGATCCTGGCCAGCCTGGCGTCGTTCCAGACTTCCAGCCTGCTGGAAAATGGAGCTGGCCAGCTGCTGGCGCTGAACGAAGGCTACCATATCGCCTTCCTGGCCGGGGCGGGGTTTGCCTTGCTGGCTGCCATCCTCGGTGCGGTGCTCGTGCGCGACACTAAAACGAATCGAACCTGACAATCATGCGCCTCGAAATTTGCCCAAAAGCAATAAAAGCTAGTGCAGGTAGATGTTGCGCGCCTGCCTGCGGTTGTACATGAAATCGTCTTCAGTGTTCTTTTTCCCGAACTTGACGAACTCGGCCAGCTCAGCCAGCTTGGCGCTGCTCTCGTCGGCCCAGTAGATGGCCGCTGCCTCCGGAAACATCGGCTCGACCGGCGAGCCGTAATGCTTGTGGCCCTGGTGGCTGAGGATGATGTGCAGCAGCTTGCTCCTGGTTTCCGGTTGGGTATTCAGCTGGTCCATGGCCTTGGAGACCATCTCTACTCCGATCGAGATGTGGCCGCGCAGCATGCCGTCCTTGGTGCCCTTGATGCGCGTGGTCACTTCGATCTCCTCCAGCTTGCCGATGTCGTGCAGCAGGCAGCCCGCGACCAGCAAATCCTGGTCGAGGCTCGGAAACAGTTTCTTGCTGGTCAGGCAGTAGCTGATCATCTGCAGGCAGTGCTCCAGCAAGCCGCCGGTCCAGTTGTGGTGGATTTCGATGGCCGCTGGATGCCGGCTGAACTTGTCCAGCAGGCTGCCTTGGAAAATGTGCTCCAGCAGCCGCTTGATGCCCTGGTCTTGAACAGCATCGATGTGCGCTTTCATCTCGCCTACCATCTCATTGATGTCGCGCTGCGCCGGCTTGATGAACTGGGCCGGGTCAAATTCGTTGGGCTGCAGCACTGTTACCGCGTCCGGCGGGTTGGTGGAAATTTGCAGGCTGCCTTGGAACAATGCCGTCCGGCCCTGCACCAAAAGTACCGAATCCGGCCGTATCGAGTCATACAGCTGCTTTACCGCTCCGCTCTTGTCGCCCCAATATTTGTAGTCGATGTTGCCGCCTTCGGCGTCGGACAGCAGCAGGTGGAAGTAAAAGCCGTTGCTGTACGGGTTGAGGCCTTTCTTGATCTTGACCACGAAGATGTCCTCTACTCGCTCGTTCTCCTTCAGGCTGCTGATCGGCTGCTTTTTGCTGTACATCCGGTGGCCAATTGGCGACAAGCGTTAAAAAGGCTGTAGTGGGCATGGCCGCTGGGGCCGGTACTGAAGCCCGCCAGCAATGCTACAACTCCACTCCCAGCGCCGTCAGTTCGTCAGCCAAGCGGGCCGGCGGCCGGTAATGGATGGCATGGATGCCCAGCCGCTCAGCGCCTTGCACATTTTCCAACTTGTCGTCAATAAATACCGCATCTCCAGGTTTGCAGCCATAGTCGGCCAGCACCGCCCGATATATATCTGCGTCCGGCTTCTGCATGCCCATTTCACACGAAATGTATGCGGCCTCGAACGGATCGTACAGGCCCAGCTCCCGGCCGACCGGTATCACTTCCCGCTCGGCATTGGCTAGTGCTACCACATGGTATTTGCGCCGCAGGTTTGCTACCAGTCCTAGCGTCTCCCGGTCAAGGTCGCCAAGTATGCCGCGGTAAACTTCCAGATGGCAGGCAACGGCAGCCGCGGGGCTGGCGGGCAAATGCAGCTCGCTTATGGCAGCGGAATAGAGCTCCTTGAGGCCGATTGCACCGGTGGTAACCGCACGCTTGTACCTTGCCGTTGCGGCGCGCAGTGTGCTGGACTCCACGCCCAGGTAGGCCGCTACCTGGCGGTCAATCTGTTCGACTTCCCCGGAGGTGATTACGCCGCCCAGGTCGAAGATGATGAGCTTGGGCATAATGCTGCTGCAGTTAAAGGTGGGAAGAATGGCTTATATGGTCGGTCAGCAATAAGCGCTGGTCGTGCCGGCGATGCCGTCCTTGGCTTCCATCCGGTAGCGGAATTTCCCGCCCGGCCGCAAGTCGTTTTCCGCCCGTGGCAGGTGCCAGTTGGCGCAAGCGGCGTTCCATTTAGTAATGTGCTCCGGAGTTGTCCATAGCTTCCAGGCCTTTGCCGCCGGGGCTCTGACAATTGTTTGGGCCGCGATAGTTTCGCATGTATCCATGCTGCGTATTGTGGTAGCTAATTAAGCCGAGCCCGACATAGCTGCATCCAGTTCCGATTCGGATGCGGTGTGCGGGCAATCAGCAATAATAATCTCGTTCTGCAAAATGAAGGTGATGCTATGAAACTGGCGATAATCCTGGCACTCCTGGCTCTCGCCGCAGCGTATTCGGCGGCGCACTACTTGCCGCCCGGGCCAGCCGTGGGGACCGCCTCGACAATATCGGGCACCCAGGAGCTGGCGCTCAGTGAGCAGGACCTGCGACAGCTGGGAATGGCAAGCGCAACTGGCTGCCGGACCGAGGTATATTCTACCGGCGAATATGCGCCGCTGATGCAGTATAGCTTCTGCAACTACACAATTAACAGCCTAAACGGCACCGAAGTGGTGCTTGAATTGAAGAAATTTGCCAATAGCGAAGACCTGAACGGCACATACCAGTACGAATCCCTGCACTTGCGCGGTTTCCAAGGACTGATAAGCGAGAATGATTATGGGGACTTGAGCAGGTTTTATGCTAACAATGAGTCGGCCGTTTATTACTACCACCTTTGGATTGGCAAGAATGAATTCCTTATCCACATCACTTCCAAGGGGGACGCGCAGGCTGGAGGATATATTGCGGAAACCGGGCGCAAAATCCTGGCAAAATTCGGGTAAATGGTGAGCGTCCTGGCGTTGATGGCGCTATGAGAGCTGCTTATGCCAGGATAGGCATTTAAGCTCCGGAAGAAATGTTTCTTCAATGAAGACGCTGCTGGCGGCAGTTGCACTGGCCTTGGCATTTGCATTTCTTATTGCCTTTAACGAGCAGAATCAGGATATTTCTTCCAAAACAGAGAATGCCGATGACTTTGCCAAGTTCAATGGAATAAAGGAGGAGATTGACTATTGGTACGGCCAGGGGCCGGGAAAGATTGGCCAGGAGCACAAGGAAAAGCTGCTCCAGCGGTTAAGCGAGCTTGTTGTTGTTCCGGCCGGCGAAATAGAGCAATACCGGGAAAAGCTGGATGCCATTGTGCTGGCGCCATCCCCAGGCCAGGCGCAGTGGGAAAATTCTGCGCCGCAGCAGGAAAGGTGGGGCTGCGAAGGGACTGGCACGGCCAAGTTTACCTCTGCTCCGATGAGACTCGATGACATCGAAATCATAGAGCCGGTCGGGCTGATGATAGGGGGGCATGTGACGCCGATTGACCACGGATACTATTATGCGAAGAGCTGGACGCCAAGGCGGGAAGACGCTTCTTCTTTTGTGGAGGTGCTGGCTCCGGCCCCAGGCATCATTGCTGAGTTGAGCAGCATGCCGGCGGAGTTTGCCAGCAGCAAGTTCGGTGATTACCGGTTTGAGCTACAGCATACCTGCTCGTTCAAAACCATCTATATCCACGTAAACCAGCTGTCTGAGAAGCTGCAGAAAGCGCTGCAAACGCGCCAGCCAGTTAGGGTAGAGGCAGGGGAAGTGCTGGGCAAAGCTCCGGGGTTTGACTTTTCCGTGCACGATTCGGACGCCACGCTCGAAGGGTTTGTGGTTCCGGAGCACTATGAAATTGAGCCTTGGAAGGTCCATACAGCGGATATGTTCGAGTATTTTGCGGAGCCGGTCAAAAGCCAGCTGCTGGCCAAGAATGTGCGCCAGAAGGAACCAAGAGGGGGAAAAATAGACTATGACATTGACGGAAAGCTTGTCGGAAACTGGTTCGAAGTTGGCACCAGCTGGTACGAAGGAAAGAAAGAGTATAACCGCGGTACCGGGTATTGGAGCACGCACCTGGCTTTTGCCTATGACGGGATTGTGCCGGATACCATTGTGGTTTCGATGGGCGATTTTGACGGCAAAGCCGTGCAGTTTGGTGTCAAAGGCAATGCGCCCGATCCGGCTGACGTCGATGCCGCAGATGGCCTGGTGAAGTATGAGCTGGTTCAATATGACTACTATGCAGACGACGGCAAGCCGTGGGACCGGGTTCATTTTGCCAAAGTGACTTCTACCAAGCCGTCTTCACCGGCGGATGGTGTGGCGCTGGTGCAGGTTCTGGAAAACAGAAAGATAAAGTTTGAGGCGTTTGCCGGGAAGACCGCCGCCCAGGTTTCCGGGTTCACACCAAATGCAAAGGTTTATGAGAGGTAGAAATTGCATAGGGCCGTCATATTTATTCACAGATTTTCAACATAAGTTATGCCAAAATTTTATCTCAGCCTCACAATTGATGCAGAGCAGGATGAAGACGGCGTCCTCATTGCAGAAGTTCATCCAATAAAAGGCTGCTACACTCAGGATGGTGTAGAGACTGGCACCGCAAGCCAAGGTTTCACTGTGGAAGAGGCTATCGCCAACCTCAGGGAAGCAGCGGAATTGTATTTGGAGGAGTTTCCATTAAAGAAATAGTATGCTCACTGTTCGCAGTGTTTGAAATTATCATGCGCGGCAAGCAATAAAATAGAGCATTATGGAAATCGCATACGACTCAGATGCAGATGCTATCGGCATCTATCTGAAAAAAGGTAAGTACATGGTAAGCAAAGAAATGGGGAATGGGGTGATTATTGATTATACTGCTAAAGGTGATATAATAGGCATAGAGATATTGGACGCGTCAAGAAACGCCGGCGTGAAGAGTTTCAGGGACATAACTGTAGAGAAATTGAACGCGAAAAATTATCGGAAAAAGAAGATGAAATTAAGAATCGGAAAGCCAAGAAAGAGGCTAGCCGATGATGATTTCGTATTGACGAAGGAAGAAAGAAGGCTACTGGATGAAAGCGTAAAGCATGAGAAAGAAGGCAAGTTAATTACTTTTGACGAAATGGACAAGATACACAAACGATCAAGAAAGAGGGCAAAACCCTGAATTATTTGATTCGTCTTCTGCGTTTTCTCGCTTCTGGCAGGTTTTTGACAATTTTAAGGAAATTTTCTGTGCTCTCTTACAAATTTAGTCCATGAATCCGGCTTCTTGTTTTCCATGTTTACTTAAGCAAGCTCATTTTTGTGGGAAGTTTTAGCAATTTTTTCAAAAGCAGCTCTATGC
>JACQOC010000001.1 GCA_016202785.1 Candidatus Aenigmatarchaeota archaeon | reverse complement strand
GGGTTCCGCTTGTGCGGCATGGTGCTTGACCCCACTTGATCCGTGCCGAACGCCTCGCCGACCTCCGCTATTTCCGTGCGCTGCAGGTGCCGCAGGTCGTCGGCCAGGTTGGCCAGCACGCCGAAGGCAGACGTTATGGCGTGCAACAGGTCCAGGGCATGCTCCGGCTCGACCACCTGCTTGGAATGGCTGGCTGGCTTCAGGCCCAGGCTGTGCAGCACATCCTTCTCCAACGCCTCAGGGTCATGCACTAGCAGGGAAGTCGCGTTGTAGGCCCCGACCGCCCCCGAGATTTTACCGCGCAGGTTATTACCAGCGCTTTCGAGCGCCTGGATGCGGCCGCCTAAGCGGCTGACGTATTCGGCCAGCGCGAAGCCGAAGGTTAGCGGTTCGGCATGCTGGCCGTGAGTGCGGCCGATCTGCAGCGTGCTTTTTTCCGTCCGCGCGATATTTATAATAGTCTTCTCCAGCAGCAGCAGTTCCGGCAGCAGCGCGTTCTTAGTGAAGTCCTGGAAGCGCAGCGCATCCGCGGTGTTGATGATGTCGTTGGAAGTTGCGCCAAGGTGCACGAACGGCTTCGCGCTGTGGCCCATGTCCTGCTTCATGACGTTGACTAATGCCCGGATGTCGTGCCGCACCCGGTCTTCTTCCTGGTAAACGGCCTCCGCAGAAACGTTACTTGCGGCTTTCTGGATTTCCTGCGCCGCCTTGGCGCTGGCAACGCCGTGTTTAGCCAGGCCCTTTAGGTAAGCGGCTTCCACCTTGGCCTGGTAACTGATGCGCGCGTTTTCCGAAAGGTATGGAGAAATCTTTTCAAACACATATTTGTCGCGGCCGTAATAGCGGTAGTCGAGCGGGCTGAGCGCGTCAAACCAGTCCATGTGATGTATGCTTTCTGGGCTATAAAAATATCTTCCGCTAGCCTGACAAGCGGCTGACTGCCGATTGCAGGTCAAGGCCCCACACCTGCTGTCCAGTCCATTTCTCGCACACCGCCTTGTACATCTCGCCCACCGCCTGGATGGTTTGTGCCGGCAGCTTAGGCGGCGTCGGCCATTGGGCTTGCGGCAAGCGCTTCTTGCTTTCAAATTCCTGGTACCATGGCAGCCGCTGGTAATGGTCGCGCAACACCTGCTTGCTGAGCTGGAAGCCGTTGAGCAGGAAGCGGTTTTCATCCGGCGTGCCGAACACGTCCACTAGCATCACGTGCCGTTCCGGATCCATGGCCAGCTCGACCTTGCCGTCGACATGCTCGATCCCGATCTCCCCAGCTTTCTGGTTCAGGAAATCATTTACCTTCAGGACAATCCTGCGCACCTTCCGCATGTCATCCTGGGTCAGGCCGGCGATAGCCATCGCTTCCTGCTGGGTGAGCGGCCGGTCGATCTTCTCCAGCTTGGTGCTAAAGTCCATTATCGGGTTCTCGAAACGTTCCCCGGTCTTCGGCATGCGCTCCAGGCCATAATCGTGGTAGTCACGCTTGCCGTCCTGGAACAGCTTGTACAGCGAGGAGTTCTCGGTAAGGGAGTTGCGGTAGATGACCTCGAGCGGTATTAGGTAGTTTACGGTTGCCGTGGTTATCTGGTCCTGGCCTGGCAGCAACACCCGGACTAGGTTTACTTCCATGGACATCGGCCCAACCATCCTGCGGTAATGGTGGTAAATTCCCAGCCTGGCGATCTGCTCAAAATTCCAGCACGACATCCGGCACAGGCTTTCGCCCTTGCCCGGGATGGTGTCCGGCATCTTGCCGTAGTCAAAAATGGAATAATCGTCAGTGAAGTCGAAAATGCCGACGCCCATCTCATGTTCATTCGGCGGCTTGATGATGCGCAGGTTCTTGACCTTGCCCATGCCTTGTATGGCCGCCATTGCTTAAATAATATGTCGACCGACATGCCTAGTCGGTTAAGTAGCCAGCCACCAATTCTTTCCATGCGATTCAAGCGGCTAGCTTCCCAGTCTGACCCGGAATTTGCATCAACCTGGCGGATTTACCAGTCTGCTTTCCCGCCGAATGAGCGCCAAGGCCGCGCCGGCCAGGTGCGCCGTTTCCGTACGCAAGCATATTCCTGGATTGCGGTTCTGGAGAGAGCTGAAG
>JACQOC010000057.1 GCA_016202785.1 Candidatus Aenigmatarchaeota archaeon | reverse complement strand
TCATGCAGCAGCTGCACGCAGATTTCGAAGTGGTAGCTAAGGTCGGCCGCAATTTCATGTACCTGCGGGAAGTGGCGGCAGCGCCGATAATCACCCAGGGCAAGACCACTGAATTCGTCAATGAGTACCGGGACCGGACCCGGACCCAGCGCATGATCGCAAGGTGCGGCAACATCTTGCCGACCGACATCAAGAACGAATACAGCGCGGCCGTCGCGTGCGGCGTAATCGGGGAAGTCAAGCACGAGACCATCATCAAAATGCGGAAGGTTTCCAAGCTAGTGCTGGCTGACGTGCAAGGCATGATCCGCATGGCCGGCAAGGACAAGGGCGTTTTCCACGTGCCGCTGCACGAGACCGGTTTCCGGGCCTCGACCAAGTACCTGGATGTGCTCAAGGTGAGCGCGGAAGAGGCCCGCTATGTGGACATCGAGGCGGTGGCAAAAGACTGCGCGGTCATCGTCACGCAGGGCATGAAGGGCTGCACCATTTATGACGGCCAGCAAAAGACGCGCATCGGCACTGCACCATTACGGGAGGTAGATGCGACCGGTGCCGGCGATTCGTTCCTGGCCGGGCTGGCCTACGGCCTGGTGCACGGCCTGGAGCTGAAGCGGGCGGCCAAGCTCGGCAACCTGCTCGGCGGCATAGCGGTCGGCCACCTGGCCATACCCAGGCTGTCCGCCGAGCAGGTGCGCCGGGCGCGCGCCATGGCGGCCGGAGGGGACATCCATGAACGGCCTTGAGACGGCCGCCGGGCTGCCCATGCGGCTCGGCCGGCACGGCTTGGAGTTCGGTGCCGGTATCCGGCCAGCGCAATCAGTGCGCACCCTGCAGGAGCTGCGGCCGTTCCTGATGGAGCGCGATGCCACATTCCCGAAACAGGTTGCCTATTTCATGTACCGCAACGCGGTGCGGGAAACAGACCTTGGCAAGTTTGAAAAAGCTGGCTTGCGCTACGACATAACGGTCATGGAACCGGGCGTAATCGGGACGGAGTATGTGAAAACCGCCGGCCATTACCACCCGTACACTCCGGCCGGCGAGCTGCGCTACCCGGAGATTTACGAGGTCATCGCTGGCCAGGCGCTGTACGTGCTGCAGGAAATCGGCGCCGATGAAGGCGTTGTCAAGCAGGTGCTGCTGGTAACTGCTGGGCCGGGCGACAAAGTCATCATGCCGCCAGGCTGCGGCCACGTGACCGTAAACGTCGGAACGGACCGGTTGGTGATGGCAAACATAGTATCTGATGAGTTCCAGTCGATCTATGCGCCGTACCAGGAGCGGCATGGTGCAGCCTGCTACATCGTCGCGCAAGCCGGCCGGCCGGCGGCCCTGGCTAACAGCCATTATGCCGGCCTGCCAGAAGCGCAGTGGCTGGCGCCGACCAGCCTGCAGCAATTCGCCCAGCCGTTGTACCGCTGTGCGGCCGAAGACCTGGCAAAATTCGAGTGGCTAAACAAGCCAGCAACCTGGCCGGCAACAGCGCAGGACTGCTTCCGCAGGCTATAGGTTACGGCTTCTTGGCGGCCAGCGCGGCCAGGAAAAAAGCGACCAGCAAAATCACTATCGCCCCGCTTGGCGCGATATTGGCGACATACGACAGCCAAACGCCGGCCACGACGGCCAGCACGGAAATGGCCGCTGAAGCCAGCATGGTGCGCTTGAAGCCGAGGCCGAGCATGATCGCCGCGAGGTTGGGCAGCACCAGCAGTGATGACACCAGCAAGATGCCGGACAGCCGGATCGAGACGATTACCGCTATGCTGGCCGCAATTATGAACAGGTAGTCAAGCATTGCCGCCGGCAGCCCGCTGGCTTTGGCCTGTTCCTCGCTGAACGCGAGGTGCAGCAGTTTGCGCTGATGGATTGCGATCGGTGCCGCTATGGCTACTGCTATGGCCGCCGTCATCAGCGCTTCCTCCCGGCTGACCAGCAATATGCTGCCGAACAGGAAGCTGAACAGGTTGGTATTGAAACCCTGCACCAGGCTGACCAGCGTAATGCCGAGTGCCAGGCCGGTGGAGAGCAGCACCGCGATTGCCGCATCAGCCGGAATCCTGCCGGTCTGCCGCAACCTGGTCATGCCGAGCGCGCCCAGGGCGGCTACGGCGGCTGCAGCAAACAGCGGCTGGATGCCGAGGAACAGCCCCAGGGCGATGCCGCCGAACGCCATATGCGCGAGCGCGTCGCCGAACAATGACTGCTTGCGCAGCACCAGGAACAAGCCGACAAGGGCGCACATGATGGCCGTAGCTATTCCGGCCAATAAGGCGTTCTGGATGAAACCCTGCTGGAACAGCTCGAGCATTACTGCCTCCCGTGGCCGTGCAGGTGCATATGCGCTTGCATGCCGGCCTCCGAATATTGTTTCAGCAGGTTCGGATTGGCGAAGAACTTCTGGGGAATGCCATGGTAGAACATCTTGCGGTTGATGCACACCAGCTTGTTGGCTAGGTTGCCAACCACTTCCAGGTCGTGTAACGCGAGGATAATAGTAATGCCATGCTTGCGGTTCAGCGCCCTCACCAAGGAATAGAAATTTTTCTGCGACGCCAGGTCGATACCGGTTATCGGCTCGTCCATGATCAGCATTTCCGGGCCGCTGGCAATGGCTTTGGCGATCAAAACCCGTTGCTGTTGGCCGCCGGACAGCGTGCCGATTCTGCTCTGTTTCAGGTCGAGCAGGCCGACGGTGTCAAGCGCGGCTTCAACCTTGGCGTCATCGCTGCCGGCCGTTAGGCCGAGCGCAACGATGTCGGCAACGCTGGCTGGAAATGCCTTTTCAATCGGGTTGCGCTGCAACAGATAGCCGACTTTGCCGAGCAGCCTGCGCTCTTTCCTTATGTCCCGGCCGAACAGCTTGATGCTGCCCTGGTAATCCCTGACCAGGCCGAGCATGCAGTTGAACAGCGTGGTCTTGCCGGCCCCGTTCGGCCCGACAATGCCCAGCAGGTCGCCTTTCTCCACGGAAAATGTTATGCTGTCCAGCACGGCCTCATTGCCGTACTTGTAGGACAGGCCCTGCACTTCCACTATGCGCATCCCAGCCCTCCGGCCAGCTTGGCCAGGTTGATCTGCATCTTGTCGATATACCCCATGCCGGCGGCTTGCTGTTCTGCCGTCAGGCCTTCTACCGGGCTCAAAACTTCTACTTGGCCGTTCGGTATGGATGCAGCCACGGTCTGGGCCAGCCTCGGGTCCAGCAAGTCTTCCGCGTAGACCACGCTTATGTTGTATTGCCTAGCCAAGGCGATGGCCTGCTGCAGCGCCTGCGGCAAGATCTCGCCTTCCGGGTCCGTGCCCAGCAGGCTATGCTGGGTCAGGTTGTAGCGCAGCGCGAAATAGCCGAAGGCTTGGTGGAATGAAATGAAGTCGCGTGTCCGGCAGTTGGCCAGCATGGCGCTGGTGTCGGCATGCAACGCGTCCAGCTTGGCCAGGTATGTGGCGGCATTGCTGGCATAAACTTGGGCGTGCGGCGGATCCATGGCCACCATGCCGTCCCGGATTTGTTCCACTTCTTGCTTGGCGCGCAACGGGTCCAGCCAGGTGTGGGCATCCGGCTGCGCTTCGCCATCACGGATAAGCTGGACGCCTGCACTGGTTTTTACCTTCGCCTTGGCGGCGACCTTTGCCGCCCAGGGATCGATGCCGGCACCGCTGTAAATGAACAGGTCGGCCGATTGCAACTCCTGCACCTGGCGGATGGTCGGCTCCCAGTCGTGCGGTTCCGCGCCTACTGGCACCAGCACGGCAACGTCGGCCTGGCCGCCGGCCACGTTGCGCGCGAAGTCGTAGAGCGGGAAGAAGGAAGCGATGACCTTGGGCCGTTCATTCGGCTTGGCGCCGTTCTGACTGCTGACCGTGATTAATGCAGCAGCTGCGACTAGAATGGCTGCCGCAAGCACGGCCAGCTTCAAACCGCCCATAGAACCGGTATACATGCATATTTATAAATGTTAATGATTATCATTATCAATAACTATGGCGCGCAGTTCAAGGCAGACCCGGCAGAAAAAGGTGCTGGAACGGGAAATGCAGGCCATGGACTCCTTCTTTACCGCGGAAGACCTGCACCACAAGGTGCGCAGGCGCGATCCGCGCATTGGCATAGCTACTGTTTACCGGTTCCTCAAATCCGACAGGAACATCCACCCATACGTCTGCGACCGCAAGACGCTATATTCTTCCAGTTCGAACAGCCATTGCCACTTCGTGTGCAAGGGCTGCGGCACCAAGGAACTGATCCAGGT
>JACQOC010000054.1 GCA_016202785.1 Candidatus Aenigmatarchaeota archaeon | reverse complement strand
TGTATTATTTTTATAATAGAGAGGGTATGTTTTGATAGATGTTGATGATTGGGTGTATGGCAAGTTGGATGACACGCCGTATTTCAAGATAGTGGATTATTACACGCACTGTTCCGGAGGCGGCGGCACGACCTGCACCAACGAATGTTCTGCCGGCGAGACCAAATGCGCCAGCAACGCAGCTTACACCTGCGGCAACCATGACGCCGACTCTTGCCTGGAATGGGGCGCGGCCAAGGCCTGCCCGGCCGGCGCGTCTTGCGACAGCAGCGGCAAGTATTGCACAAGCGGCGGCCAGGCTGGCACGGAAACGGCGTGCATCGACGGCATCGACAACGACAATGACGGCAAGGCCGACTGCTTCGACGCAGACTGCGCTTCCAAGCCGGTGTGCACGGCCTGCGCGCAAGTGGCGACCAAGGCCTGCAACCCGCAGACCAAAACCATAGAAACTTTCCCAACCTCGTGCATCCCGGCGGACTGGACCACCGACCTGACCAAATGCGAGGCGCCGGCGTCTACTTGCGGCAACCGCATAATAGAAGGCAACGAGAAGTGCGACGGCACCGACCTGGCGGGCAAGACCTGCGCCAGTTTCGGGCTGTCCGGCGCCGGCCTCAAGTGCAAGGCCGATTGCTCTGACTGGGACCTTTCCGCGTGCACTGGCGCCAAGCTGGAAGGGCCGGCAGACGGCGACCTGGGCGGCTTCTGCAAACCGGACAAGACCTGCAATAAGGATTATGTCTGCAACACCGCCAACGGACCGAATGGCACCTGCGAGGCCAAGCAGAACGAGTGCACTGATTTCAAATTGGCCAGCGTGACGGTTGACCCGCCATCTGGCGCCACCAAATGGGTGACTTTTGCTGCCGTGGGCAGCTGCATCGAACAAACTATGGTCAGCATCTACACGACCGGCAACGAGCTGGTGACAGAATCCCCGAAACTGTCCGGGACGACGAAAATCTGGGCGTTGCGCGGCGACAAGGGCCGGTTTGCGGGGGGCAAACTGATGGCCGCCGGACCGTACAACTACGTGGTCACTGCCTACGGCAAAAGCACGCAGGCCAGCAAGAACGGCATCGTCTCCATCTCCCCAGTGGCCAGCGGCGGCATAACGCCTGCATGCGAAAACTATGGGGATGTCAACCTGGACGGCAAGGTGACGTCATTGGACACCACGCTGACCGCAAACTACGCGGCCGGCTCGGCAACCCTTACCGACGAGCAGAAGAAACGGGCCGATGTCGATGGCGACGGCACGGTGACCTCAGCTGACGTGGCCCTTATCGAGAAATTCGCCACTGGCGCCATCACCAGCTTCCCGATCTGCTCTTCGGCCGGCACTAAGCAGGAAGGCGAGATATGCACCGCTGACATAGAGTGCACTACCCAGAGATGCCTTGGTGGCACGCAAAAAATCTGCGTCAAAACCACCGAGGCGCAGCGCACCGAAGACTCTTGGTGCGTGAAGGACATAGCACAATGCGCCCCTGATTACCTTTGCCGCAAGGACGGCAATGATTTGGCCAAGGGTGAAATCGGCACCTGCGTGAAAAAAGGAAAGGATGATGTCTGGATTACTTGCGACAAGAAAAACTTGAAGCCGCAGGAACTGATAACTTGTCGCGGCGAGAACAATTTCGGCACTTCATTAAAGGCAAGTTCATTTAATTTTGGGGATGGTAGCGTAGCACAGTGCCCACACTCGGCGCCAGATTATACTGGAAGCACAACCTGCGGTTGGCGCTACAACAATCCAGGGACTTATGAAATAACATATTCGGTAAAAGCGAGCCTTGTTGGCCTTGACAAGAAAACTAAACTGGTTATTGTTGTCGGCAACGCCTCGGCGCCCGTGGCTGGCGAAGGTCAGAGCTGCGCCAATAACGAGAGATGTGACACTGGCCTCAACTGCCAGGGTGAAATGACCAAAATCTGCGTCAAGCCTGAAAACCAACGGATCGACGGCGCCCATTGCGTCAAGGATGAAATCAAATGTGCCGGCGATTACATATGCCGCAAAGATGGCAAAGAAGATTTGGCTAAGGGCGAAAAGGGAATATGCAAGAAGAAATCCGATGCCGGCGTTTCAATAACCTGCGACAAGCGCACAGTCAAGGTTGATGAAACTATTTATTGTCGGGCCGATTTGACATCGTGCAGTTCCGGCTCCGGGTTTGATTTCGGCGACGGAACCGCGTTGAAATGCCTAAACTCCTGTTCTTGCAGCTATAAATATTCACAGGCAGGCACCTATGACATTACCTTCCATGTCGGGGGAACACCGGCCAGCGAGCGGCAAGGAAAGTTTACGGTCGGCGTTGGCAGTGGCACATGCGGCCTTTCGACTTTCGTCCAACATTATGCCACCAACACCCAGGATTCGTATGTGGAAGTTACCCTCTCCTATTCTAATGCACCTCAAGAGTGGATAGGAACAAACAAACCGGCAGAGATAATATGCGACTCCGCGAAGAAGGATACAAGAACCTGTTCCATTTCCTCTACTTCCGGTGTTTGCACCAGGTCAACGTGCATATATAATACCAGAGAAGGAACCAAGACAATCCAGGCAAAGATCGGAGATGCGACCTGCAGTACTACTGTCGATCTTGCCAGTCCTGGTGGAGAAAGACCGGCCGGAGAAAATTCCTGCACCGTCAAAGCCACTCCGGTAAACATACAGAAAGGTGACAGTACCTCAGTCGTACTGACATATAGCTTGAATTCTGAATTCAATTTCGCTACAGTATCGTGTGGCGGCCAGCAATACCGACTATCCTGCCCAGGAGGAAAGTCTGGCGAGTGCTTTGCGGTTACTTGTTCTTTCTCCACTGACTCCAGGCAGACCATAACCGGTGTTGTTGGCATGCTTACCACCAGTTCCGGCACCCGCAATCCGATAAGCTGCAATCCTGCAGTTGTGGCAGTGGGCAGTGCAACTCCCATCAAGAAACGGGAAGGCGAATCCTGCACGATCCACAATGACTGCGAAACGGGGAGATGTGGCGGCACGTCGAGCAAGATATGCGTCAAGGCCAGCCAAAGTTCAAGAACGACAAACTCTGCATGCCTGAAGGATGTGGAAAAATGTGCTGACGGCTATCTGTGTAGGAGCGTCGACAATTGCAACCTTCCAACAGGTTCCGGCCAGCAAGGTGTATGTGTATCGAGCGGCACGCCGGAAGACCAGAATTGCGGCGGTTCCACGACTAAATGCATAGAAGATAAATCGTGCACCAGAACTGACGGCTGTGATGGGATAAAAAGATGCGTTTCCGGAACACTCAGCAACATCTGCGAGAAAAAAGACGCCGCTTGCGGAACAACAACTTGCACTACCGACCAAATATGCACAATGACCGATGGCTGTGCCGGCACCAAGAAATGCACCAACGGTAAGCTTAGCTCTACTTGCGAGAAAAAAGATCCGACGTGCAAATCCCCAACACCTTTGTCCGCATGCCCAGGTGTCAGTGGTTGCAGCCAGGAAAATAAGTGGGAATGTTTGGGTTCTACTGCCTCCAGGCAATGCGTCAAAACTCCGCAGAACTGCCTAGCTTGGTCGGCCAAGCTCATCTGTGCTGACGATGTCGGCCCCGGCTCCACTTGTATTTCCACAACTGGAAAATGTAAGGTATCCTGCCCCACCAATGCCTGCGCCACTGAAAATTTCATCTGCTCAACAACATCTAGCTATAAGGAATGCTACAAGGACGCCAACGGCTGCCTACAATTCCGCGAAGGCCGATGTTCAGGTTCTACGCCTACCTGCAACCAAGGCCAGAAAAAATGCGTTGCTAATACACAAACCGGCAGCACGTGCGAAGATGGCAGACCCAAATGCGAAACCACCATCTTTGGTGGCGGCAAGTGCTGCCAAGCCGATGAAATATGCAAATATGGTTCTTTTGGAAAGTCTTCTTGCCAAAAACCGCAGTTACAGGCATGCTCCGGCACCAGCGGCTGCAGCCAGGAAAATAAGTGGGAATGCTTAGGCTCTACCGCATCTAGACAATGCGTCAAGACACCACAGAACTGTCTTGCGTGGTCTGCCAAACTGCTCTGCACTGATGATGTGGGCCCGGGAGCAACCTGCGAATCTTCCACCGGAAAGTGTAAAAAGCCGGCAGTCACTTGCCCCAAAAACGCCTGCGCCACTGAAAATTTCATCTGCTCAACACCATCGAGCTATATAGAGTGTTACAAAGACACCGATGGCTGCCTACAATTCCGCGAAGGCCGATGTTCAGGTTCTACGCCTACCTGCAACCAAGGCCAGAAAAAATGCGTTGCTGATCCGTCAACTGCTTCAAAACCGTGCGCTACCAACGGTTGCAATCAACCAAATTCTTACTCATGTCGTCGTACAACTGGTGCGGAGGGCACGTATATATGTGCATTAGACTCGGTAAATAAATGCTATAAATGGACGTTTGATGACATTTGTGACAATGGCTGTGACACGGCCACTGGCAAGTGTAAGACGTCATCCGCATGCAATGATAGAGATGTTGACGGCTACAATGGAAAATCTTCTTCGTGCTCTTCCGGTACAGATTGCAATGATAATGACAAAAGCATACACCCTGGGGCTAACGAAGTTTGCAACGATGGAAAAGACAGCAATTGTGACGGTAGGGATAATCCATCTGGTATTGTTTGTCAACAGAATGTCGGTAGCGACCCTAAAACCCCGTCTACAGGTAAGACTCCAACCACAGGCAGAGGCTCTGGTGGTTGCACCTCAGGCAGTCAACAGAGCTGCATAACAGCATCTGGCTGCACTGGTCGCAAGACATGTTCTGGAGGCAGCTATGGGCCCTGCACTGCAGTCGGAACTTGCAATACTGGCGGAACCAGATTTGAGGCCTTCGAGGCCGAAGCGTCTTTTGCCTTGGGCGAAGCGCCGACCGCCTCATTCTACCATGTGGTGGAAGGCCCAGCCGTTTCCTTTGACGCCAGCCTGTCCAGCGACGATATTGGCATCGCGAGCTATGTCTGGAACTTCGGCGATGACAGCGGCGCCGTGACGCCTGACTCTACTGTTTTCCACACGTATGCCGCCGAAGGAATCTATGAGGTGGCGCTGTCAGTGGTGGACGGCGACGGCCTGCGGTCGGAAGCCTTCTCAACGACGGTGGAGATAACCGAATCCCAGGGCCTAACGGCTGGAACTACCGCTCCGGGATCGCTCGCCGACGGCTTCAACCAGCCTACTGACCCGGACAATGACGGCAAATATGAGGACATCAACGGCAACGGCCGCGTCGACTATTCTGACGTTTCGCTATTCTCAGCCAACCTGGATTCGCAGTCTGTGCTCGACAACCAGGCGGCTTTTGATTTCAACGGCGACGGCTGGGTGGACAATTATGACGTTAAGACGCTGTCCCTGGAGGTGGCCTGAATGAAAGCGCTGCTGCTGGCCATCGCCTTCCTTGCCCTTGTCCCGCAAACGGCCTTCTCCCAGGAGGCACAGGTGCTGCGAATAGCCAGCCAAAACATGGTCGCCGGCCAGACCCATGCCATCGGCATCATCCTGGACGGAGCGCCAGACGGGCTTGCTGGCTATGGCATGAAAGTTACGGTCTCTGACCAGGATGTGCTTGAGATTGTCGATGTTTTGTACGTTGGGGCGGAAGGTATTGAAGAAAAGACCGTGAAGTCAGCTGCTGAGGCCACGCTGGCCGCTATCGACTCTGGCACATCTGTGCAGAAGGGCGCCAAGAACGTGCTCCTTGCCTACGTCTATGTCAAGGCCAAGCAGGCCGGGACGGCCGAGCTAAACGTCGAAGGCCAGCGGCTGGATGACGACCTTGGCAACCAGATCGAAATTGCGGTTGCCCCTGGCACCATATCGGTGAGCGCTGCACCTGACGCTGAAGCTGATGCTGGCAGCCAGATAGCCGGCATGCCGGCCGAGGCCGTGGTTATCTTGGCGGCAGCAGCCCTGGTCATCCTAATCATGCTTGCCGTCCACTGGTACCGGAACCGGATAACTTTCTAGCGCTTCAGCAAGAATCGCCAGCCCAGGCCGGGCTTATTTCCGCCTCAGGGCTTTGATGCTGTTCTCGATGCTCTCGATGTAGAACTCGGCCATCCGGAAGGCGCCGGACTTCAGCTTCTCGCCGGCCAATTTGAACTCCAGCTCGACGTCGCTGGTGTCGGCCTTCTTCGCCAATAGCTGTATCTCCTTCTCGATGGCGGCCAGCTTGCCGGCAAACCTGCGGTATTGCTCCATCTCCTCCGCGCTGATCTTGTGCGGGTTGTGGTGCAGCGGCCTAAACTCGACGAACCACGGCTGGCCCTTGTTGTACTTGGGGTTCTGCACCATGCCGATGCCGACCGACTCCTTGGTGACCCGGTTCGAGTACTCGGCGCCGTACTTCTCGGCGCAGCGCTGGATGTCCTCCATGCTCTTGGTATGCATCTGGATTTCGGTCATGACGTTGCCCTTGAGCGCTTCCTTGAAGTCGGCCAGCACCTGGCTTACCATGATGATGCCGATGCCCCATTTCCGGAACTCTCTTGCGGCCCGTTCCAGCGCGATATAGCCGCCTTTGCCGCCGTAGCGCTCCAGCAGGCGGTGCACTTCGTCGAAAACGATCAGCAGCCTAAGGCTGCCGGACTCTTCCCAGCCCTTGGAGAAGATGCTGTCGACGATGCTCTTGACCGCAATATCATATTGGCCGGGCTTCAGCTTGTTGAGGGTAAAGATGGTAATCTCGCCCGGGTTCATGTACTTCTTGAAGTCGATGTTGACCTTGGGGTTCTCCACCTCGTAGATCATGCCCTCAAAGCTGTGCGCATCATCATCCTTCATGCCGAACTTCTGGTACTTGGTCAGCATATTGCTGTCCATGCACTTCTTCACGAAGCCGGTCCATTGCGCCGTCGGGTCGAAGACAACGACTGGAACTTTCGTCTTCAAGAGCTCCTCGACCACGGCCATGGCCGCAACCGTCTTGCCGGAGCCGGTAGAACCGGCGGTTATGACGTGCGTAGCAAGGTCTTCCGGCGCCAGGAACGCCTTCTTGCCGCTTTCCGCTATTTGGCCGACCCACAGGCCTTTGCTAGGCAAAAGCGCGGCCCTGGCCGGGATGAACGTCAGCTTCTTGGTCAGGTAGGTGCGGTAGCGTGTGTAGCCCTTGTAACCGCCGAGGGCGGCCAGCACGCCCAGCAGGCCATATACCAGGGCGGTTATCATCTCAGAGGTAAGCAGCTGCAGGCTGACCTCGAAGGAATCGGCCGTGGCATATTCCTCGCCGTCAGCGGCAACGCTGACCGTGAGCAAATACCTGCCAGCCGGCAGGCCCGTGGTCGACAATTCCCGCTCTATTACTGCGCTGGCCGTTTCCTGGTACTGGCGCCGGCTGACCTCATTGCCTGAGCCGTCTGCAGCCACGGTTTCAATTACCTCCAGTTCGGTCCCTTGCTCGATGTTGGCCAGCAATAGCCGATACCTTAGAGTGCCGTTCTGCTGGACGGATTTGCTGAAAACTTCCACCCTCACCGACTTCTCGGCAAAGGCCTGCGGCAGGACTTCAATCTTCACCGGCACGGCAATGCGGCTGGCGTTGGCTATTACGGCCAACTCCCCTTCATAGCTGCCGGGCAGTGCTGATGCCTGAATGGCTATCTGCATGAGCAGGCTGCCGCCCGCTCTCCTGGTCAGGTACAGCCCGTCCGAATCCAAGGTTATGAAGCCGGCTGAAGCGCCGCTAAGCTCGAAGCGTGCGGCAACCGGCTTGTCCTGGTTGTTGGTTATCTTCAGCAGGAAGGTTCTGTTCTCGCCCTTGCGCAGCTTGGCCTCGATGGACGATGGGTCGATGGCTATGGCTTTGGAAGCGTTGGCCCGTTCGGCCGGGATGGATGCTGCGCCGCCGCCACCCCCGCC
>JACQOC010000058.1 GCA_016202785.1 Candidatus Aenigmatarchaeota archaeon | reverse complement strand
GTCGTGGGTTCGAATCCCACCGGGCTCATTGGTCAGGCTTTGGTTTCTTTAGGGACCAGGGCGTCAAGCTCGTTGCCGTAAATCGCCCTCAAGTATGGTATCATGTCTTTCTTGGCGCCGGCGCGCGAAGTGTGCGCCAGCTTGCCGACCGCTTCAGCCAGCGCGTTGGACTCAGCGCGCTGCATCCGGCTGCTGCCCATTAGTAGCAGCCGGGCCGGCGGCTGGTACATCAAAAAGCCATGCTTGCGCTCCCCAGCCAGCGAGATGCCGGCAATCAGGTCCAGCATATACAGGCGAAAGCGGTAGTTCTGCTGCCTTATCACCCTGGCCCGGAAGCTGTCCGCCTTGGCGACAATGTCATACGCATTTGGCAGCGTCTGGTTGGGGAAATTTAACGCAAGGTTGCCCGCTATCCATTCAAAGATTTCGTCCGGATCCTTGTCGCAGGCGTCAAACGCCCGCTTGCTGGCCGCGATGCTGCCGGACTTGAACGCCACCGTGAGCGTGTCGAATATCGCCTGGCCGCGCTCCCGGTAGCCGAGCGACTGCAGGTCCTGGTCGGAAATGGACGTGCGGCCCTTGCACGCCATCTCCAAGTCGTTTATCGCGGAGCGCAGGTCGCCGTTCGACCACTTGGCCAAGTTGGCCAGGACATCACCCTGGGCCTGCACGCCTTCGGCAGCGCAAATATCGCGCAGCTGCTTGGCTATTGACGGCGCCATCACCTTGGAAAACTTCACCAGCTTGGCCGCAGCGCGCAATGCCCTGAGCTTCGGCAGGTAAGGATCATTGGCCACCAGGAAAACCGGATAAGATGACTGCTTGACCAAGGCGGCAATGGCCGCGGCCGCGCCCCGGTCGGACTGGCCGGAGAGGCCGTCCAAATCATCGATGAGTATTATTTTCCCCTTGGCAAACAAGCTCCTGGTCTTGGAAACGGAAATATAGCCCTCTATTTCTTCCTTCCCGCGGTCCTCATTCGCGTCCAGCCGGACCAGCTCCAAGCCCCTTTCCATTGCCAGGACTTCAACTGCAAGCGTCTTTCCAGTTCCGGGCGGGCCGTGCAACAGCAGCGCTTTCCCGGGCCGGAACTGCCGGACGAAATCGTCCATTTCGGCAAGCGCCTTGCCCTGGCCGGCTAAATCCGCCAGCCGCTTCGGCTTGTGTTTTTCCAGCCACAGCATGGGCTAAGATTGGCGTGCGGCAATAAAACTATATGCCAAACACCGAGCGGGCATTGTCCGCCGCCGCCTGCAGCACCTGGTCAGCGGCAATGCCCTTCTCCTTGGCGAGCTGGCCGGCCGAAATGGTTATGTTCCACGGGAAGTTGCGCTTTTCCTGCTCGGTCTTGCTTGGGCTCAGGAACGGGCTGTCGGTTTCCAGCAGCAGGCTTTCCAACGGGATGTCTTGTGCCAGCTTGCGGTGGTGCTTGGAGAAGCAGACTTGCGTCGATATGGAAACCAGGTAGCCTTTCTTCACGATGGCCTGCATCAATTCGCGGCTGCCGGAATAGCAATGGAACACCGCCATCGCTTTCGACTTTGCCACCAGGTCAAAGCAATCCTGCTCCGCATCCCAGCTATGGATGACGAGCGGCAGGTCAAGCGTCTCGGCCAGCTCTATAAAACCCTGGAAGGCCTGTTTCTGCCGCTCTCGCTGTTCCGGCTCCTTCACCCAGTGATAGTCCAGGCCCACTTCGCCGATGGCAACCAGCGCCTTGTGGTTTTGCCGGATAAGGCCCAGCACTTTGTCCATGTCCTGCAGTTCCGTAGGGTGGCAGCCGACCGTGGCATGCAGGAAGCCCTTATGCTGCGCGCATAGCTCCAAGACCTTCAGGCTTTCGTCATACCGGGCCGCGCTGACCACAACCCCCTGCAGCCGTGCCTTGCACTCCTGCACGATCCGTTCCCTCTCCCCATAAAGCGTCGGGTAGCACAGGTGCGCATGCGCATCGATCATAACTAGCCCTTGACCACCTTGTCCAAAATGTCCGCCTTGGTGACGACGCCTTCCAGCAGGCCGTTCTTGGAGACGAACACGATCGGGAAATAGCGCAACAAATGGGCCGCCACGTCCAAGCTGGCGTGCATGGAGATCACCGGCGGGCATTCCTCCATGACGTCCTTGACCGAGAGCTCGTCCAGCGCCTTGCGCGAGCCCTCCATCGCCTTCAGTATGCCGGTTTCGGTCACCAGGCCGGCCGGCCGGGACTTGTCCAATACCGGCAGCTGCGATATGCCGTAGCGGCGCATCTGGCCGATGACCGTTTTCAGCCGGTCCTCCGGCCGGGCGGCACTCACCCGGGTGTTCATCACCTGCTTGACGCCCAAGCGGTAGGCATTAGCTTCCTTCTCCAGCGCATTGAAGATCGCAACGGCGTTAGTATAAGTCGGGTTCAGCCGTCCCGCTTCTATCTTAGCCACCAGGCTCTGGCTCACGCCGGCCAGCTTGGCCAGCTGCGCTTGCGTGATGCCCAGCCGTTTCCGGATGCGCTTGATTTCGGCCAGTTCGCTGAACATATCCTGCTATTGTAACCTGCGGTTATAAAATCCTTATTCCTTTAGGAATAATTATTTCAGGCAAGCTTATAACCCATTTTGCCATATGTAGGGATGCGCTCCGGCAAGTTCTTCTTCACCTCGGAAAGCGTCACCGAAGGCCATCCGGACAAGATCTGCGACCAGATTTCCGACGGCATCCTGGACGAGCTGATCAAGCAGGACCCTAACTCCAGGGTCGCCTGCGAGACCATGGTCAAGACCGGCATGGTTATAGTAACGGGAGAAATAACCACCAAGGGCTACGCCAACATCCCGAAAGTGGCCAGGGCGGTGATAAGGGATATAGGATATACCCGGCCGGAATATGGGTTCGACTACCAGAGCTGTGCAATCATCACCGCCATCGATGAGCAATCTCCGGACATCGCGATGGGCGTCGATCCGGGCGGGGCAGGAGACCAAGGCATGATGTCCGGCTTCGCCACCAACGAGACGCCGGAATTCATGCCGTTGCCGATCCTGCTGGCGCACAACCTGACGCGCAAGCTAGCCGCGGTGCGCAAGCAGGGTATCTTGCCCTATTTGCGGCCGGACGGCAAGAGCCAGGTGACCGTGGAATATGAAAACAGCACGCCAAAACGCGTCGAGGCCGTCGTCCTTGCCGCCCAGCACGACCCGGACCAGACGCACGAACAGATCAAAGCCGACCTGATGCAGCACGTCGTCCAGCCAGTGTTAGGCAAGTGGATCGATGCCAGCACCAAAATCTTTGTCAACAACACCGGCCGCTTCGTCATCGGCGGGCCAGTGGCGGACTCCGGCATGACCGGGCGCAAAGTGATCGTCGACACGTACGGCGGGGTTGGGGGGCATGGCGGCGGCGCCTTCTCTGGCAAAGACCCGACCAAGGTGGACAAGACCGCCAGCTATATGTGCCGCTACATTGCCAAGAACCTGGTGGCAGCTGGGCTGTGTGAGAAGTGCGAGATCCAGCTTTCCTACGTCATCGGCGGCCGCGACCCGGTAAGCTTTATGATCGACTGCTTCAAGACCAACAAAGTGCCAACCGAGAAGATTGTCGAGCTGGCCAAGAAGCACTTTGCGCTACGGCCAAGGGACATGGTCGAGCAGCTTAATCTCCGCAGGCCGATCTTCCGCAAGACCGCCGCCTATGGCCATTTCGGAAGGGACGATCCGGACTTCACTTGGGAACGCACCGACAAGGCTGAGATACTGCGCGCAGAAGCCGGCCTCTGATCAGCAGTTCCGCAGGACTAATAGCTGCTTAACCAAAACCACTGCCGCCGCCAATCCTTTTGGCCAGTGTCGGGGTCGGCTTGCACGCGCCATTGGCGCAGCCGAACGGGCAGGTTATGGCCCGTTTCACCGCGGTGCTGCCGACGCACACGTACTCAGACAGGGTTTTCGCGGATGCGCAACTGTCCGGGTTGTCCGAAATGGAATCGCCGGAGCCAGCGGTGACCGTGCCAACAATGTTCTGGTTGGCGCCGTTGTCCGAATCCTTGCAGAAGCGCGCCGGTTTGCCGGCAATAGTGAATATTATCGTCTTCTGCGCCACCGCGCCCTTGTCGTCCTTGACCGTCAGCGCCAGGCTGGCCTTGCCCGCTTTCTGGAAAACGTGCGTAAGCTTGCCTTCCGCGCAGGCCTTGGCCGGGGTAAGGGTGCCGCCACCGGCGGTGCAGGCCTTGGACGCGTCGCACGCCTTGGACACTGC
>JACQOC010000052.1 GCA_016202785.1 Candidatus Aenigmatarchaeota archaeon | reverse complement strand
ATGCCCATGACTTGCTGGCGCCGGCCGGCGTACTCTACGTGAAAGCGCGCGCGCCGTTTGACGACCAACCTCCGGGTCTTTATGAATGCCTCGAAACTTCGGACGAAAATGGCCGGCCGTTTACCCGGTTTCTCGCGTATTACAACCCACAGGAGTTCGTTGATTACCTAACAGCCAACGGTTTTGCTCCGTTACTGACGTCCAAAGGCACGGATGGGATGCGCTACGCAGCAATAAACAGCGGGCGGCCAGGCTACAAGTTTTGGGTAATGGCAACAAAGAAAGATGCGCTATAAGGCCGGTTCGGCGCTCACCCGCGGCCGGCTTCCTTGATAATCTCCAGCTCCGCGATCGGCCGCCGCTCGCGCAAGCCGCTGTTGAGGGTGTGCCAATTGCTGATCTGCTTTTCGCCATAGCGCCAGCACAAGAAGACCATGTCGCCGTCGCGCTCATGGTAGAAATCAACTAGGCCGCGCTGCAGGTCCTTAAGCATGCAGCCGTGGTTGGTTATTGACCGTATCGCCAGGCCCAGCTGAGCTATGGCCTGCTTCTTGCGCTCCACCAGCGCGATATATTGCGCATGGTCCGGGTTGGCCGGGTCGAGCAGCTGCCGGCCCCAGATGTCCTGCAGGTTGCGCAGGTCCTTTTCGACCATGCCCAGCTGCTCGCGCAAATCATAGACGCTGGCGAACGCCTTTTCCAAAGCCGGCACCAGCCTGTTCGCCTCTTCTAGCGTGAACACTTTTGGCACCATAACCAACCTAGCACTATTTCGCAGGCAGTTTTATATTGCTGCCGGCCGCCAGCGCTTGCGCAGCATGTCTGCCACGGCCAGGTTGAGCGGCATGTACCTGGCGGCGGTTGAAAAGCGGCCGCGGCGCAGCGCCTGCAATAGCGCATCCAGGCTGTCAGCTTCCAGCCGGACGGTGGCCATGCCGATGGCTTGCCGGGAATGCGCGTCCGAGCCTGCGGTCCCCGGCTTGCTCTCTTGGCTAGCAAACCAGCGTGCGCGCAGGTTCGGGATGCGCTCCAGGCTCATGGCGTTGAAGGCCTCGATGGCGTCGCAATGGCGCGCCAGGGTGCCGACGCCGCGGCGCCGGAAATCGAAAGGGTGGGCAGCAATGGACAGCCCGTTCTGGGCCCGTATTTGCTCCACGGTCGCAGCCACCGGCAAGCCGGGCTTGACCGGCGCATCTATGCCCAGCGCCAGGATGTGGCCGTTGCTGCTCGATATTTCGCAGCCCGGGATGACTAATATGCCATGCTTGCGGCCGGCCGGCACGGCCGCCTTCAGCCCGGCAAGCGTGTCGTGGTCGGTTATGGCAATCGCCTGCAGGCCAAGCGTCTTTGCCTGCCGCACCATCTGCTCGGGTGTGTGCAGTCCATCCGGCTGGCCGTTGCGCTTCCGCGAGTATCCGGTATGGCAGTGCAGCTCGGCCAGCATCATAGCATTTGCTGCTGGAGCTAGAATTGGCGTCAAATTTCTTCGGGCGCGGCGAAGCCCAGCTGGTCCTTGAGGAAGTTGCTCTTGCCGATCTGCTCTCTGCCGCCGGTGTATGGCAGCATCTTCTCGAAGGTCAAGCGGAACTTGTCGTCCTTGCTGGCCTTTTCCAAAACCTTGTCGATCAGCGACGGGAAGCGCTTGCCGAGTTTTTGCAGGCGGTAATTGGCCTGGATTTCCGGGCCGATCTCGTCCCACAACAGGCCGTCATAGCGCTGCAGGAGCTTCTCGCTGAAATCGTTCTTGGCCAGCGCCTCTGCGGCCACCATGGCCGCGACGCGGCCGGAGATCATGGCATTGCCCACGCCTTCCCCGCTCAGCGGGTCGATCAGGCTGGCGGCATCGCCCAGCAGCAAGTAACCGTTGCCGTAGCACTTGCGCCGGTAGCTGGCGATTGGCAAATTCCAACCTTTCACCTCACTGGCCATCTTGGCATGCTGGAAGCGGCCGGCAAACAATGGATTATCCTTGATCTCGCGCACCAGCGCCTCCTTCAAATTGACGCGCTTGTCATTCATGTCCTTGATGATCATGCCCAAGCCGACGTTCGCTTCCTTGTTCGGCAACGGGAATATCCAGAAATAGCCGGGAATCAGGCTCTTGACCATGTGGATTTCGATCCGGTCGGTCATGCCCTCCACGCCGGTGTAGTAGGCCCGCACTGCTGCAATATAATGTTCCGGCGGGTTCTTGGTCAGGCCGAATTTTCTGGCAACCACGCTAATCGCGCCGTCGGCCGCCAGGACCATCTTTGCCCGTATTTCCTCTTCCTTGCCCGCCTCATTCTTCCCTTTGACGCCGACCACATGGCCAGCCTCTTGGATGACGTCGGTGACCTCAAAGGTGCGCGACTGCACCATGCCGGATGCGCACTGGTACAGGTAGTGGTCAAACACGATGCGCTTGTGCACATAGCCGGGCGGCGGGTTGTTGCGGTGCTCCACGTCCAGCTCCACTTGCGTGCCGTTTGGCGAACTAAGCGTCAGGCCGTAGACCACATGGCCGTCTAGGTTGGCATAGCCCTCATAAATGCCCAGCTCCTTCAGGATGCGTGCCGCTTTCCGGCCTTGGGCGTCGCCGCAGGTCTTGTCCCTGGGGAATTTGGCCTTGTCCAAAAGCAAAACGTTCTTGCCGGCCTTGTGCAAGTACATGGCTGCGGTTGCGCCGGCCGGGCCGGCTCCGATGATTATGACGTCATATCCCTGCATCTCGCCACCGTTATCAATACATGGGCGCAGCCGTTTAAAAGCTTTGGAAATTGCGGCACGCAGTAAGCCCGCTGCAAGGGCAAACGCTGGCGCGCGTTAAATCGGCAGCTGCCGCTCCAGCTTCAGCTGGAAGCGGTGGTTGGTGCACACGCCTTCGGCCGCGTTGGCGATATAGGTGACGATCCGATTGCCGCGCCGGTCGATGTGCGTGGCGTACGCGGCACGCTCATTTTCCGGCAGCCGCCGCTGTTGCTGATCGATAGGATAAATTTCAATTTGTTGTTGCATGGCGTCGGGCGGGAAATGGACGGTAACCGCATCCAAGAATGATGGGTGGCAAGTGCCGACCGTGAATGTGTCCTCAGCGCCGGTGCGCAACGGGTTCCAGGCGCCAGCAACGCTGGCCCGCAGCTTGGCCTGATATGGGCTGCGCTTTGGTTCCAGGCCCGGGACGAAACAGAGCAGGCCATAGATGTTGCTTTGGTTGCGGCTGGTGGCGATGAACCTGGCCCATTCTGGGCTGGCTTGCACGTCCGCGTCGTTTAGCTCGCCACCCTGAGTTATGCCAAGAGTGAAGCGCGGCAAGCAAAGCAATGGCTTCTGGAACACCGAGATGGTCAGGTCCACTTCGGTGCAATCCTGCTCCGGTTGCGTGCCGATGTAGTAATGGGTGTGCTTGTGCACCGCATAGGTTTTCAGATCCTCGTTCCGCAGGGCCTGCTCCAGCTGGCCGAGATAATGCTGGCCGGCCTGGCCGGCAAGCTGGCTTAAGATTGCTGGGATGCGCTCCTCGGGAAAGACCGGTACGGGGTGCTGGTCGGCCATGAACAAGGTTCACGGCGCGGTTTAAATTTGCCGCCGGCAGGGCGTCGTTTCACAAAGGAGTAGTTACAAAAGCAAATGAATTTATATCCAGTTACCACTATTAAAGCATGCCCAAGAAAGAACGATTGCTGGTCCTTTGCGTCGACCGGGATGATGATCTGGGTCGCAAGGCCAAGATTAAAGGCCCGGTGGTCGGCCGCGAGCAGATCATGGAAGCGGCCGGCAAGCTGGGCCTGGCCGACCCCGGGGACACGGACTTCAACACCATGTACCAGGCAGTGAAAGTCTATGACCAGATGCGCAAAGAATATGCGGCGGACGTGGCGGTCATAACTGGCAAGGGTGATGTGGGCATAGAGAGCGACCGGGAAATTGCCCGGCAGTTGGACAGCCTCTTGCACCAGCTTAACTCCGATTACGCCTTGCTGGTCACCGACGGCGCGCAGGACGAGCACGTGCTGCCCGTGATCCAGTCGCGCATCCCCATACTCTCGGTCAACCGGCTGGTGGTCAAGCAGTCCGAGCGGCTGGAGTCAGCTTACTACCAGCTGAAGGACTTCCTGGAGGAGATGCTGGACAACCCCAAGTATGCCCGGCTGGTGTTCGGCCTGCCGGGCGTGCTGCTGCTCATCGTTGCTTTCCCCTGGCGCTTCTTCAACATAGATGCCTGGTCAGCCATCTTTGCCGTGTCCGGCGCATACCTGCTGGCCAAGGCGTTCAAGCTGGAAGACTACCTGATCATGGCCGTATCGGAGATGAAGTCAGCCTTCATCCACCGTCGGCTGGCTTTTTTCAGCTATATCGTAGCGTTAGGTTTTGTTGTGCTCGGCAGCTATGAAGGCTATGCCAAGGCGCTGCCGTTCCTGGAGGCCGGGGCGGTTAGCACCATTGCTGCCTTCGTGCTATCTTCGGTATTCCTTTACTATCTGGCCGGCGCCATTGCCTGGGTCGGCAGGTATGCGGACCGGGGTGTGGGTGCGGTCATCCGCAGCAAGATCGCTGCCATCCCAATCTTCGGCTTCTCGGTGGCGCT
>JACQOC010000051.1 GCA_016202785.1 Candidatus Aenigmatarchaeota archaeon | reverse complement strand
ATACTCCAAAGCGTCGCCGGGCATGCCCTGGCTGGTGTCAGCGCCAATGGCCAGCCCATATTTCACATAACCGGCCTTCACCAACCCAGCGCACAGATACATGCAAGTGGTTCCAGCCCGGCACGCGAACTGGGTGTCGACCACGCTCAAGTACGGCCCAATGCCCAGCGCTTCAGCGACTACCGTACCGGAAGGCTTGACCGCGTACGGGTGGCTCTCCGAGCCGATGTATAATGCGCCAATGTCAGCTGTGCTTACTTTGGCCATCTCCAAAGCATTGCGGCCGGCCTCCACGCTGATGGTTATGGCGTCCTCATCGCTTTCCGGCACGCTCTTCTCTTCCACCAGCAAGCCGGCTTTGATGCTGTCCGCATCCGCCCCCCAGATGCGAGCGATCTCTTCCGCCTTAATCCTCAGCCGCGGAACGTATGCTCCGTAGCCGCAAATGCCGACCATAGGCAACTAATAGTATGGCCGGCCCTTATAAATATCCGGCAGGCGTTAGGCTATTGACGTATGCGCCAGGCGCATTACAATTTAAAAGTTGTGCTGCAATATACACTTGGTAGTTATGCCCATGAACAAGCATCTGGCATTGTTCCTCATCGTGGTAATGTTCGGCTCCGGCATCGGTTATGCGGTCATCTACCAAGGGGTGTTCAGCGGCCGGCAGCAGCAGGAACCCAACGATCCGTTCATCCAGCAGCAGCAGGAACTCAACAACATAATGACTGCCGGCTACGTCAACCGCGAGCTGACCTCTGAGGAGAAGGCGCTGATCCTGGAGACCGGCCGGACGCTAGTGGAGAACTTCTATCCGGAAGGCTGTGCAGCCTGCGCGGCGGCCAAGCCGGCCATAACCACTTTCGCGGGCCGCGTGGCCGGCTTCGTGGTGGTGGAAGAGGCGGTGAAGAACGAAAGCCTGGGCATAAACTTCATCGCGCCGACTGGCTACCAGGAAACCATACCGTTCGCCAACGCGACTGAGGCAAACCTGATGGACAAGTTCTGCGGCATCAGCACGGTGCAGCCGGCCGAGTGCCTGCTGCGCGACATCGGCGGCTGATGGCCAATAAACGACCGTGGATTGCATGCCAAAACGCTGCCCCTGGGTGCCGGACGGCAACACGCTTTACGAGCGGTACCATGACCTGGAATGGGGCGTGCCCGTGCTTAACGACCACAAATTGTTCGAGTTCCTAGTGCTGGAGAGCGCGCAGGCCGGCCTGAGCTGGGCTACCATCCTAAACAAGCGCGAGAACTACCGCAAGGCCTTTGCCAATTTCGACTTCGCCAAAGTTGCCAAGTTCAACGCCAGCGACATTGCCAGGCTGATGAACGATGCCGGCATCGTCCGCAACCGCGCCAAAATCGAAGCGGCCATCAACAACGCGCAGCGCTTCCTAGAGATACGCACGGAGCACGGCAGCTTTGCCCGTTACATGTGGGGCTTTGTCGGCTTCCGGCCGGTGCAGAGCAAGCTGCAGTCCATGAACGACTATAAGCCGACCAGCACGGAGTCGGAGGCGTTGGCCAAGGACATGAAGGAAAAAGGTTTTAGGTTCTTCGGCCCAACAACATGCTACGCGCACATGCAAGCGGTCGGCATGGCCAACGACCACACCATCGACTGTTTCCGCTACAAGGAAACTGCCGGCATGGCGCACGGCATTGAAAAAAGCCTCAAGTGACTATTTCCCAGCCATTTCTGCCAGCACCTTGGCCAGTTTTGCCGCATCGCCCTTGCCCTGCGCGAAGTCCGGCCGTCCGCCGCCGGAACCGTTGGCCTTCTGGCACACTTCCCTGACCAGCGCGGCCATGTCCTTGCCTTTGCCGATCCCAACCACTTCACCCTTCTGGTTGGCCAGCAAAACCGCAAGGTCTGGCTGCTTGCCGGTTATGATGCTCCCTACGCTTATCATCTCCTCCCGGCTGGCATTGATCACTGAGCAAACCATGCCACCCTTGGCCAGTTTCAGCAGCCGCTCCGATTCCTGGGCGGCAAACTCCTGGCCGGCCTTGGCCATTTCCTTTTTCTGTTCTTTCCAGAGCGCGAACAGGTAATCGCATGCTGCTTGCAGCGACTGGAACGGGGCAATCTTGCCTGGCGGTTTGGGCCTTGATTTCGACCGGGCGGCAATGTCAGCAAGTGTTTTGCGGTCTTGCGCTATTTCCGTCAGGAACCGCCCTACGGTCTGTTTCAGCATGGCCGGCTCGACGTCAAACACTGAGCTGGCTTGCTTCACCTGCTGGTATGCTGCAGCCTTGTCGCCGTGCGCAATGTCAGCAGCAAACAGCAGGCCGGCGCCAGACATAGTGCCAATAATTTCCTGCATTGCCCGCTGGTTCTCATCCAGGAAGCGTTCCGCTTCCTTGCCGGCCTTGATCGTCAGCCGGTTAACGCCATCCTGGATGCGCTCCGAGCCCAGGATGATTATCCGGCCGACGTCGGCCGTATGGTCCCAGTGCGTGCCGCCGCACGCTTCCACGTCCCAGCCCGGGATCTCGACCAGACGTAGCGTCTTGGATTTCGCCGGCCCGCCCTGGTAGATGCGCAGGCCGAATTTCTGCTCGGCTTCCGGGCGCGGCATCACGTGCTTCTTGACTGCAAGGTTTTTCCCCACAATGGCGTTGGCCTGGCGTTCCATCTCCGCAATTTCGGCTTCCGAAAACTGCCGGTAATGCGTCACGTCCAGGCTGGCCTTCTCAGCCGTCTTGCGGCTGCCGGCCTGCCAGACATGCGCACCGATGACGTGCCTGGCCGCCCCGTTGACGATGTGGATGCCGGTATGATGCTGCATGTGCTGCTGCCGCTTGGCCAGGTCAATCTTGCCGGCAACTTCCTGGCTGGCCCGTAGTGGCAGGCTTTTTTCCAGGGTGTGCACAACAATGCCGTCTTCCGTCTGGACATCGGTCACCTTGGCGCCGTCTATGACACCGCCATCAGCTGCCTGGCCGCCGCCTTCCGGATAGAACAGCGTCTGGTCCAGTACCAGCCGGTTGCCGGCCGCGTGTAACACTTTGGCGGTAAATGTCTCCGCCATCGGCCTATCGTAAAACAGCAGCTTGGTGCTTGGTAGTGTTGGCAGGCCGACCCGCTTTTCCTGGTGCGTTGCTGCCTGCATGTGCATCTCGGTCAGCCGGGTGTAGAAATCGGTAGGCATGGCAAACGGCTTACCAGCTGCTTGGGCCGCGCTTTCCATCAGCTCTGGGGTTATCCCGTGCGTGGTATACAGCATGGCCATGCGCTCCGCATCTATGCCTTTTTCCAGCTCCTTCTGCAGGATCGCGCTGGCCTTTTCCATAGAGCGTTCCTGCCGTTCCTTCTCTATCCCAACCACCGCAGCGAACTTGTCCAGCGCATCCTTCAGCTCCGGGTACAGCGGCTTCAGGTGCCGCGCATGCATCTTGGCAACTTTCTCCAAGGAAATGTCAAAGCCGAAGCGGTTGATGAAGGATTGCGACCGGCGCAAAATGACGCGCAAATTGTGGCCGGCGCCGACGTTGGACGGGATGCCACCATCCGCAATGGCCAGCAGCAGCGTCTTGGTGTGGTCGGCAATGGCGTAAATGGCCTGCAGCGGTTCTATCGCTTCGCGCATCTGCGCCTGGCTTATTCCCAACTCCTTGGCGATGGACGCCATGCCGGCCTTCACTTCCGCCGGGCTCTCGAAGTCCAGCCGGCCGGCTAGCAAAGCGTAGCGGTCGAAAATGGCCGTGTCCTTTATTCCAGCCTGCTTCTTCATGTAGCCGACCACTGGCCCGAACACCGGCTCATAGCTGGTCGATGCCTTGCTGCCGACCCAGGCAAAGCGCTCCAGGCCGGCGCCCATGTCGATGACCTTTTCCTGCATCTCCTCATGCCGGTCAGCATTGCCCAAGAACTGCGTGAAAACAGCATTGCCTAACTCCAGGCCATGGGCGTAATATTCCAGCGACGGGCCGAACGCGTTCGGCCCCATCCACACGTCTTCCAGGAAGGTTATCTCCTGTGGCGCAATGCCGAACACTTCGGTCAGCAGCCGGAAGTCCAGGTCGATGCACTGGTCCTTCCAATAGCCGTTCTTGCCGTCGTACATGGCCGTTTGCTGCACCATGATGAAGGTCGTGTTATGCCGGCCCGTTATGCCCACGTTCGGTATGTCGTTGAAGCGCAGGCAGGGCTGCGGCAGGATGAGCGGATTGGCCGGCAGCTCGAACACCGTTTTGTTTCCGTCCATGCGCTGGAAATCGACGATGCCGGCGATGGTGAAATACAGGTCGGGAAACCAGCGGCACAAGACCGGGTAGCGCTGGATGGAAGCGTGGCCGTTCTTGACAAAGAACTTCTCTATCTGCTTCCAGCTTTCGATGTAGTCGAAGCTCTTCTTCGTCACCTGCTTGCCGATGAAAGTATATGTTTGGCACTTGCTGTCGCCGCAGATGTCCTTGCTGCCCGCAAAGGTCCAGAACGCCCGGCCGCAGCTCTTACAAACCTTCCGGGCAAAGCCTTGCTCCTTGAACAGCCTGACCTCGTAATGCTGCTTATAGCTAGCTGAGAACATTTCCCGCAAGCGCTGCTTTGCGTCGCCCATAAAGCTTATGGGCGGCAAAGCAAGATAAACCATTAACGCAGTAACCGGCCGGAAAGCCCCCTATAAAAGATGGCGCCGGCAATCTATTAAGCGATGGCGCTGCGCAAGGAACTGTCGCTGTTCTCAGCCACTTTGTACGGGGTCGGCATCATCCTAGGGGCCGGCATTTACGTGCTCATCGGCCACGCCGCCGACATCGCGGGCAATGCGTTCTGGATGTCCTTTGCGGCCGCGGCCATTATTGCTGCCTTCACCGGCCTCAGCTATGCCGAATTGGCCGGCATGTTCCCCAAGACCGCCGCTGAGTACGTCTACACCAGGCAGGCGTTCAACCGGCCCTGGCTGTCCTTTGCAGTGCAATGGCTGATGATCATAACGCTTATCATCAGCGCGTCAACCGTAGCGTTAGGCTTCGGCGGATACCTGTCCAGGATGACCGGTTTCGGCATAGAAGCCGCTGCCGCCCTGCTCATCGTGGCCTTGTCAGCCCTGAGTTACCTCGGCATCAAGGAGTCGGCGCGCTACAATATCATCGCCACCCTCGTTGAAGCCTCGGGCCTGGCGCTGGTGATTGCTATCGGCGCCTTCTTCATCTTCCGGCCGGGTATTGATTATTTCTCCTCACCGGCCGGCCTGGGCGGCATACTGTCGGCCACGTCCCTCATCTTTTTCGCCTACATCGGCTTCGAGGAGCTTGTTAACTTGTCGGAAGAGACCAAGAACGCCAAGCGCATCATTCCCAAGGCCTGGTCCTGTCGCTGGCCATCTCCACCGTCCTGTACATGCTGGTCTCGCTTTCCTCCATCAGCATCCTGGGCGCGGAAGGCCTGGCCGCCTCCCAGGCGCCGCTGGCCGACGTCGTTGCCGTCGCCATGCCGGACGCCGCTGGCCTCATGTCGCTCATCGCGCTGTTCGCAACTTCCAACACCGTGCTGGTCATACTGATAGTTGCGTCGCGCATGCTGTACGGCCTGGCGTGCAACAACTCCCTTCCTGGCGTCTGCGGTATTGTCGGAAACAGAGGCACACCCTATGTAAGCGTGCTGATTGTCATGTTCCTGGCACTGTCCGGCCTGCTGCTCGGCGGAGTAAAGACCGTCGCGCTGATAACGGACGTCGGCATCTTCATCGTCTACATTTTCGTCAACGCTGCTCTCATTGCGCTGCGCTACCGGCAGCCAAGTATCGAACGGCCGTTCCGCTCGCCGTTTAGTGTCGGCAGGTTCCCGGTGCTGGCGGCGTTCGGCATAGCCAGCTCCGTCCTTATGCTGCTGCAGTTTGACCCCATCCTCATCGTTTATGCCGCTGCGGTGGTGGTTGCCGGCCTGGCCATCTACAAGGGTTTCGCCCGGCTCAAAGACGGCGGGGAAAAATATTCCCGGCTGTTCCGCAAGTCGATCTTCACTTCCAGCCCGCGTTACCTGCTGGAAACGGTGGTGCAGTACCCGCTAGCGGTCTCTTCTATAATGTCGCGCATGCCGGCGGTGGTCAGTCCGGCCGACAGCTTGCCGGCCGCGGTCAGCAAGATGAGGCGTTTGGGCATCGGCTCGGTAATTGTGGCCCAAGGCCGCAAACCGATCGGCATAATAACGGAGCGCGACGTGGTGCAGCGCTTGGGCCGGGACGGCACGACCAAAGGCAAATGTAAGCAGATAATGTCTGCGCCTTTGGTCACCGTCAAACCGCATACCAAAGTGACGGAAGCCTTGGCCCTGATGAAGCAGCATGGCATTAAGCGGCTGCCGGTGCTGGACAACGGCAAGCTGGCCGGCATCGTCACCTACACGGATATCATCAAAAGCGGCGCGCCGCTCAACAGCGCTGACGGCAAGAACCTTTCCCGGCTGCCAAAGTAGCTCACTTGCCGACCGCCGACCACTGCTGAGCCGCTGCCGCCTCCAATATTTTCTCCCATTCGGCATTCTTGCGTTTCCGGTAAGCCCTTACCGCCACTGCCGCCAGCGCCAGCACGGCGGTGCCAGCTGCTACCGGGACTATGTCAACCCCTGCCCCGACTTCGACGGCTTGGCCTTCGGCCACGCTGAACGGCTCGGTTGCCGAAAGTTCCATTCCGTCGGCCAGCAGCCTTACCGATAAGGAATATGCCCCAGGTTGCATGCCGCTGACGTCAATTTCCCTGCTGGCTTCAGCCGCTACGGCCAGCTCGCTTTCTGTGGAATATGCCTCCTGGCCGCTGCCAACCCGCGTCACCGATTCGGTGATGGTGGCGGTTGCGCCTTCCTGCCGGCCGGTGATGAGAAGGGAATACCTGAGCTTGCCGCCGGCCGGCACGCGCCGCTCCTGCAGCCGCAGTGCAAGCTGCGGGGCCACGCTGGCCTTTACTTCCAGCGTCAGCGGTATGCTGCGCGTTTCATTCCCGGCCGTTATTTCAATGCTCCCCTCATACTTGCCAGGCTCTGTCCCGCCCGGCACGGCAATGCCGATGCCGACCTCGCGGCTCTCGTTGCCCTTTATCGCGAAAGCCGGCAGGCCAATGGTGACGAATGTTGCGATTAAACCCTTGGCCGTTACCGTGACGTTGGCGTTGGCCTTGCCCACCACCTTGATGGCCAAGCTCTTGCTTTCGCTGGCTTGGAGAACCTCATATATTTGGCCAACGCTGATGGACAACTTGCCCGAAATTTCCTTGCCCGCACTGCCACCTCCCGCACCGCTACCACCACCACCGCTACCGCTGGGACTGCTTCCAGAACTGGAAGCAGATGCGGTCAGCTGCATGGTCCGGTTTTCCGTCGCGTTCAAATGGCCAGCGCTGTCATTCACATAAGCTTTGAAGGTGTGCGTGCCGGCGGACAAGCTGGAAACGCGCAAATAGCAGTAGCGGTTGCTGCCGTTGGCAGTCGCATATGCCGCGGAGTAGTTGCTGCCGTCCACGTCAAACGTGCAGCCGGACGGGTTGTCGTCGCTGTATGTCACGTTTATGTCGATATACGATTGTTCTAGGCTTTGGTTGTCCGCTGGCGTCGGGCTGGTGAAATTCAAGTTGGCCGGCGTTTCATTGTCGACAATCACGCTCGCGTTTTCCGTGCCGTTCTCGTTGCTGGCGAAATCCGTCGCGTTGAAATAAACCGTCTTGGCCCCAGAACTTGCTGCCACCGTGCAAATTGCGGTGTAGCTGCTGCCGTTGGCAACCAGCTGCAGGACGCCGCAGCCTAGTGTGGAAGCGTTGGCCGTGGCGTTGAACAGGCCGGAGCCAGCATCGCTTATCATTGCGGCAAGCGTGACGTTCTGGCCGGCTGCTATTGCCGTCTGGCCGCCAGGATAATTTATGCTGAGCGTTACGTTGGGCCGGGACGTGTCAAGGACGACGGTTCGCGCATCGCTGGCGCCAAGATTGCCAGAAGTGTCGTTCGCATACACCTTTATCGAGTAACTGCCGTCACTGAGGCCGGTGCGGTTGTGGCTGCAGATCCTTGAATTACCGGAGCCGGCCGAGGAGTTGGTGGCATTGGCCGGACTTGTGCCAACTATTTCGAACGTGCAGGTGTCCGGATTAAGCTCGGTGAAAGTGACGTTGACGAAAATGGAGGTTTGGCTCAAGTTGGCAGCATCAGCCGGCGTCGGATCGACGAACTGGAAGTTGCTGGGGCTGCCTTCATCACCGAAGGTGAAGTTGCCGGAAGCGATGCCGACATTGCCCGACTTGTCGGTCGCGTTGGCCTGCACCAGCCAAGTGCCAGAGCTGCCGGTCGGCTGGAAGCTCTGGTTCAGCGCTTGCCTGATCTCCAGCTGGCTCAGCGCCCGATTCCAGGTGCGCACCTCATCTATCGAGCCGTTGAAGAAGCTGCCGCCGCCAGAGTTCTGTTTGCCTACCGTGAACACGCCTTGGGATATGCTGCCGGTCACGTTGTCAGCTATGGTTGCCTCAAGCGTCCCGTCCACATATATCTCCAACCGCGTCTGCGCAATGTTCCGCACTCCAGCAATATGATGCCAATTGCCGTCCGCCACGCTGGTCAGGCTGGCTATCTGCAACGGATTTTCGCCGCTTGCATTCCGGATGCCGAATATGGCCTTGCTCTGGTTATTGGCGAACAGGCCGTGCACGCTGAGCGCATATAAGGCCAGCGGCGTCTCATTAATCCTCCTGGCCACCACCACTTGTCCATTGGTGCCGAAGCTGCTTTTCTTGATCCAGGCCGCCAAGGTGAAACTGCCGGAAAAATCGAACACTGGGTTGTCGCTCACGTTCAGGTAATCATCGGCCCCATCGAGCAACATGCCTTGCCCGAACCGGCCGGAGGCGTTCCAGCCGCCGGTCTCGTTGCAGCCCAAGGTCACGCAAGTGAAGTTCACCAGCGTGCCGTTGTTGGTCAGGTTGCTCCAGTCATTGGTGCTGTTGCCGATGCCTTCCTCGAAACTGTATGCCAATACCAGTCCGTCGCTCGGTCCGGCGTACTGGAACTCATAGCCGTTAGCGGTCTGGTTGTTGACCGGGGTGTAGAAGATGCGCTGCGCGACGGTGCCGTTGGGATAGGTGAGGTTGCCATAGACATGCGCAATTTCCGTTGCTGCGGTCGGCCCCGTGGCGTTCAGCCGGAAGGTGGCGTTATCGCCGCTGGCGATGAAGGTTGCCTTGTGGCCAGTTGAATTGAACACCGCCATCTCCCCGATTGAAACCAGCGGTACTGCAAAGGCAATGACTGCAAAACCGGAATTGGCCCGGCTGTCAGTAACATTTATCCCAGCCAGCCAATTGCCTTTGTCGCTGCCGAAATCTGTAGATTTGAAGCTCTGGTTGGCCGCTTGCCGGACTTCAGTCGCGGTCAAAGCCCGGTTGTATATCCTTATTTCGTCCACGGAGCCGTTGAAGAAGTTCTGCATGCCGGCCGCGCTGGCCTTGGCGCCAATGGTCAGGCTTTGCGCATTGGTCGCCGGCGTGACCGTAAGCGTTGCAGATGTGTTGAGCACACCGTTGACATATATGCTGACGTCGCTCTGGTTGGCAACTACTGCTACATGATGCCACCTGTTCTTGGTGAAGGCGCTGGTGCTGAACGCCTGGCTGGAAGCACCATTGCCGACCGCAAACCTCAACTGCGTTCCGGAAGCAAGGTACAAGTCGTAATTGTCGCTGAAGATTTGGTCGTCATTGCCCTTTCCCACCAGCCATTGGTTGGCTGCACCGCCCTTCCAGTAAACCCACAGCGCGACCGTGAAGTTGCTGGCCAGGTTCAAGCTAGAATGGTGGCTGACGTTGGTGAAATCGTCGGCCGCGTCAAAGGTAAGGCCTTTCCCGAACTTCCCGCTGGCGTTCCAGGTTGGTTGGCCGCCTTCCATATCCCCCAGGCTGCCGTTGTTGGTGTAGTTGCTCCAGTCGATCGTCCGGTTGCCAGCGCCTTCCTCAAAGCTCAAGGCCAGCACTAGACCGTCCGACGGCCCGGCATACCTTATGGTATAGCCGTTACTGATGTTCTCGATTGGCGTGAAGAACGCGTTCTGCGCCAGTGTGCCGTTCGGATAGCTGATGTTGCCGTACGCGTAATCCAGGTCAGCACCGCCGTCGGCATCGGTCACGTTGGCCATTATGGCGACCTGCTGGCCCTGCTGTGCGACCGGCGCCAGCGCTCCAGTCTGGCTCACCAGCACTAGGCCAGACAGTTCTGGTATGGCTGCGCTTGCGAAATTCGTCGTGTTCCTGCCCACATGACCATCGGTATCGTTTGTCTGTATGGTTACTGTCCAGGTGCCGGCGGCAGTGTTGGTCAAGGTGTAGTTATATTCGAATGTCGCGCCGTTGGTTATGGATGAAACGTTGACCATTTGCGCGTTGGTTACCGCCACCGTGCCATTCGGATATTTCACCGCAATGCGCGCTTCAGCAACAGTTGCATGCCCATCGGGCACGGAAATGTTCGCGCGGATGCGGACGGTTGCCGCGCCTAGGAACAGCGCTTGCGGATTGAGACCCTGGTCGAATACCGAGATGTTAATCGCCGGCCCAGGCGGCACGCTGAACGCAGTCGAATTGCTGGCGGAATTGCCGGACTTGTCGGTCGCGCTGGCGAAGGCCGTAGCGTTCCCGCTGATGAAGAAGTCCTTGGGCACAAAGGTCTGGTTCATCGCCTGCCCGATTTCAGCCTGGGTAAGCGCGCGGTTCCATATCCTTACTTCATCTATGGTGCCGTT
>JACQOC010000047.1 GCA_016202785.1 Candidatus Aenigmatarchaeota archaeon | reverse complement strand
TTCGGCCCGTAGAAGGCGCCATCGCCCTTGTTGACCTTATAGCTGATCTTCTTTTTCTTGAGCGCCGTTTCCAGAGCCTGTTCAGCCTTGGCCCACAATTGCTCGGCGCCCATGTGCTTCTCCGGCCTGGTAGACAGCTCAACATGGTACTGGAAGCCGAACACCTTGTATATGCTGTTGATGAATTCCACAACATTTTCAATCTCCTTTTCCAGGTCGCTTTCTGCAACGAACAGGTGTGCATCATCCTGGGTAAATGCGCGCAGCCGGAACAGGCCAGACAGCACGCCGGACAGTTCATTACGATGTACTCTACCGAGCTCCGCCAGTCGCAGCGGCAGATCCCTGTAACTCCGGGTCATGCTCTTGTAGACCAGTATGGCGCCGGGGCAATTCATCGGCTTGAGCGCAAAGTCTGCATCGTCTATGGAAGTGAAAAACATGTGCTCCTTGTAGTGGTCCCAGTGGCCTGAGACAACCCATAGGTCGCGGTTCATCAGTAGTGGGGTATTTATTTCCTTATAATTACGCCGGACATGTTCAGCACGCCAGAATTCCAGCATTTGGTTTGTCACCACCATGCCCTTCGGGTGGAAGAACACCATACCTGGGGCTGCCTCCTGGAAGCTGTACAGGTCAAGGGCTTGGCCTAGCAGGCGATGGTCATTCTCGCCCAACTCTTCCTTGGTCACTTTGGACCTACCAAGCACTTGAGCGCTGCCCTTCTCGCTGCCCGGCTTTTTCGGCGCTTCCTTGTCCAGCCGTATTTCCCGGCTGAGCTCGGCCAGCGGATGGCCCTTGGCGACAATGGTGAACTTCTTGTACCAGCCGAACGGCGCGCGTTTGGTTTCGATGTTGGCGGCCTGCAGCAGGCTTTCCATCTTCTTCAGGGTTTCCAGCGCTATCTGCGAAGAGGCAAGCTCGGAGGAAAGGTGCGCATAGGGGTAGAGGACGACAGACTTTGCCTTCACCTGGGCCAGCACGTCCTTTATGTTATTCACGCCCAGTTCGGCCGCCTTGGCGTAATCCTTCTCGTCCGGTTTCTCCACAGAGGTGAAGGCGACCAAAGCCTCTTCGACCTTGACCGGCTGCTGGTCATCATCTTCCGGCTGCTTTATGGCTTTCTTCACCGCTTGCCATTCGACCGAATCGCAGTGGATGAGGAGCAGTTTCATAGTAATTCATTCCCGCCGGATTTATATAGAGGGTCTGGCCATGCATTCGGCCGCACCATCATGGTCGTTTCCATCAGGTTCGGGCGGCCACGTTTGCGTTTGGAGACCGCAATCTCTAGGCCGTAAATATCGAGCGATATCAGCCAAGAGCAGCGTAAGTACGCGTATCTGGACATCGATATGGAACGCAGGTGCGGGCAAGAGGCGATGATGCTTTCCAGCAGCCGCTTGCTGGCGAACTTGCGCAGATGGATGTGCTCAACCCTCGGATGTAAGCGTTGCAAATCCTGATAACCCGAGACCACTACCCTGCCGGCCGGTTTGTGAACCACCCATCATGCATGCCACCCTGGCAGTATTGGGCCAAAGGCATATATACCGGCCGGTAATGTCACAGATTTAAGGTCACATGGCCTATAAACTCTTGCCATAGCCCCGTCGTATAGCGGCCAAGTATATCTGGCTCTGGACCAGATGACCCAGGTTCGAATCCTGGCGGGGCTACTTCTTTTTCTTAACGATTTTCTTCTTATCCAGATTGAACATGATGTCCTTCTTGCCGTCGAAGACGTCCTCGGAAATCAGTTCGATGGGCTTGTCCCTGCCACTGGTGTATTTCTTCGCCACCACGCCCGACCTGAATATCCCGAGCTTGCGCAGCCAATCCACTATGCCCATGACGTGGATTGTTTCCGCGCGTTATAAGCTATCGATGTTGCGCTGAGTGAAAGACAAAAAAATCAGAAATCGCGTATTGACTTTTGCCTGCCTCTGGCTATCTCCCCGATGATAGCTGAGGCTAAGCCAGTAGGCCCGAACACCCGCTGGAATTCCTTCTGTATGGTCAGTACCTGCTTTTGGTTAAGTTCCATATGCGTCAGTTGGGCTCGTTCTCCATGCTTATGTGGTCGATGTTCAGTTCGCTGCAGACCACGTCAAGGCCGGCAAGCCGCGACCTTATCCTTCGCTCCAGTTCCATCCTGGTCATGTATATCACCCCAAACTATACGCTGGTCGAGGACTGATTAAAAGCTGAGCCAAGGGTAGCATGCCGGTAGGGCCGCTAGTTCCGGAAGGACCGGTGCATCTAAATTATGACATTCGGCTCATATCCAGCGGTTCACGTCATACACATTCGAATTGAAGTTCACGTATATTAGATTCTTCTGTAAGCAATGATATGGATATTGGCGAATTTTTGCGCCCAACTAAACCGAAAATATTGTTGACTGTCGTATTCTTGCTTTTTGCGTTTGTCGGAGTCTACACAAAGTTTTTTGCGATGACCGCATGCTATGGCGAGAAATATTCTACGGACGATAGAAGTAGATCGTCAATTTTTGGTTTTTGCGATCCGGCCAGTTTTGAAATACTGGAACTACTCACTTTGCCATTTTCAATATCGTTTTTGTTTGTCCTTGTCCTTTCCTCGTTTTCCCTCGTAGACCTGGGCTATTCGGCGACCATTTTCTGGAATTATTTATTGGCATCACTAGTCCTGTGGCTCTATAATCGGCATAAGACACCAACCCGAAACCGCCAGGGGAAATAGTCCAGCTTGCGGAATTTGTAGTGAAGAAGTGGTACCGTATTCCCTAGGCCGCTGAATAGGTACGCCACCGGCCTTCGCCTTCCGCGGCAATCAGCTTGTAGAACGCCAGCCGCTCCAGGTTCTTCCGGATGGTCCGCTCGTTTATCTCGCGCAGGCCGCTGTCCTTGGTCCGCTTCGAGAATTCGACGTACAGGTTGTCAGGGTTGGTCTTGCCCTGCTTCTTTATGATCTCGAGCAGCAGCTTCTGGTGGTCGTTGAGCACCTGCAGCTTGTCGGTCTCCTGCTGCGCCCGGAACTTCGGCAGGGCCTTCTCTATCGCGGCGTCGCTGAGCTTCTCCATGTCCTTCTTCTCGGCCTCCTCGGCCGCGATCCTCAGGATGTCGATCGCCGCCCGTGCGTCGCCTCCGGCCGCTGCCGCTATCGCCTCCAGCTGGCCGTTCAACACGACTCCCGGCACCAGCGCCCATTCCGCTCTATCTTTCAGTATGTCGGCCAGCTCGCTCGTGCTGTACGGCTGGAACTCGATGTCGTCCATGGTCGACAGCCGGCTCCTTATCCGCGGATCCAGGTTGTAGAACGCCGTCGCGCTGTTGGCGATGAAGATGAGGCAAATCTTTTCCGTCTCCAGGAGGTCGTATATCACGCTCTCTTCCTCGATTTTGTCCGATTCGTCCAGGATGATGACCCCGTAGGTGCCTTTGGCTTTCTTGCGGAGGATGTCCAGCAACTCGTCAGTCGGTATGCCTTTCCGGTGTATGGACAGGGTCTCGCCGAAATCCTCCAGGATAGAGAAAAGGATCCTGAACTTGGACGGGTATTTCCAGCAGTTCACGTAGGAATGGTGCACCGTCACGTGCTTGCGCAATTCCTCGACTACATAGCGGGCCATGCTGGTCTTACCGGTGCCGGGGTTGCCGTGCAGGAAGATGTTCCGGGCCCGGCCCTTCTCCAATAGCGGCTGCAAGTCGTCCCTTATCGCCTGCAGCTGGCCGTCGCGGTGGATGATGCGCGACGGTATGAAATGCTCCTGCAGGACGCGCAAGTCCCTGATTATGGTGTTTTCCGTGTACATGCGATGCTCCCTTATAGTGGAATTTTAACGATTCCGGTATAAATGCTTGCATAGCGGCCCTGCCGGCCCTATCGGAAAGTCGCTAGGGCCAGGTATATAGCGGCCCAGCGGCAAGCGTTAACTGATGGAAATGTCATATTACGGCGAAGGCATCACTTGGGAAGCATTAAGGCGGATTGCCGTCCGCAAGCGCCTGGAACGGGAGGAGAGCATGGAAGAGAGCATGCAGCGCCAGAAGCGGCTTGTTGATTTCTACAGTGTATGAATTATTTATCAGAGGGTTGATG
>JACQOC010000050.1 GCA_016202785.1 Candidatus Aenigmatarchaeota archaeon | reverse complement strand
TGCGCCATGATGCCGGTGTTGCCGGGCAAAGTCCACGGTGTGGTGGTCCAGACCACCAGCTTCTCCTCCTTGCCTTTGACCTTGAACTTGACGTAGATGGCCGGGTCCTTGGCGGTCACGTGCTCGATTTCATTGTAGGCCACCGCCGTCTCGCAGCGCGTGCAGACATGGACGGAGTAGCGGTCGGTGTACAAGTAGCCTTTCCGGTACGCCTGCTGGAAGGTGTACCAAGCGCCTTCTATATAGCGGTTATCCAAAGTGAGATAGGGATGGTACCAGTCCAGCCAGACGCCGAGGTCCATGAACTGCTGGTTCATCACGTCGATGTAACGTGTGGCAAATTCGCGGCATTTGGCGATAAACTTGCCGGCCCCGTATTTTTCGATGTCCTTCTTGTTGGCAAAGCCTAGTTCCTTCTCGACTTGCACCTCGATCGGCGTGCCGTGCGTGTCATAGCCGGGCTGGTCGCGCACGTCATGGCCGAGCATGCGCAAGGAGCGCACGTACGCGTCCTTCATGATCTTGTTCCAGGCCGTGCCCATGTGGATGCTGCCGGTTGCATACGGCGGGCCATCCTGGAAGAAGAACGGCTGCTGCCCTTTCCGGGCCTGCTTGGCCTTGGCGTAAGTATCGTCGACGCGCCACCGTTCGGCGACGGCTTGCTCCAGGGCGGCGAAATCATAGGCCGGCATAATCCTAAATAAGGGCAGGCAAGGCTAAAAACGCTTAAATTGCTGGGTTTTGCATCCACTTTATGGACACGAAACGGCGCAAATCGCTACATAGCGGTAGGCACGGGGACGGCGTCAGTAGGCGGCGCTTCCTGCAGCTGGGCATTGGCGCTACGCTGGCCGCCGGAATGTCCACCTTTTATGACTTCCCCAAGCGGGAGGATTTCGAGTACGACCTGATGCTGGCCGAAGAGGGCGCACGCAGCGTGGCCAGCAGGATGCTGGAAACCTATTGGCTGACCGCCTTCTTCAACAGCGCGAACAACTATTACGCGGACAACGTGGCCTTGGGCTCCAACATTGAACCGTCAACAAGCCTGAAGCTGTTTGAGTCGCTGTTTGCGGAGCGGCCGGCCATCGACGTCAAACTGATATATGTTGGCCAGCGGTTTGAACGGCAGTTTGCCGATGCCGTGCCGGGTGTCACGCGCCATGTGCAGGACATGATTGGCAAAATGACCGGCTATCCGGTCAAAGTTTCCTACCGAACTGAGCGGCCGGACGGCATGGCGGCACAATTGCTGGCCAACGGGCGGCTGGGCGATTTGGCGGCGGCCGAACTGGTAGCAGACAACTTCGCCGCGGAGATCGGCCAGCCGTATGCAGCCATATTCCTGCTCGAAGCCGACCTGTATGGCCCGGCGGCCAGCCATTACGCCAGCTTTGAAATTGACATCGGTGGCGTCCGCCCCGGCCCGGGTAGCAAGCTGCTGAACTCCAATGTGGCGCTGGTGAGCGCGGCCTACATGAACGATGGCCAGCTACATGCAACTGACCAACACTCAATAGCGTCAAGCACAACCCACGAACTTGGTCATCTGCTCGGCATGCCGCATGCCGCGTTGCCCAACGACATCATGTATCCGGAGCGGAGCGTTCGGGACAGTGCCACACAGTCCAGGGAGGTATTTCAACGCATCGCTACCGGCGGCATCGAGCAGCGCAGCGTGGCCGAGAAATACCTGGAAATCGGCTTAGGCAAAGAGGCCATCGCCCAGGTGCATGGCATATTCGATTACCACATAAAACCCGGGCTGCGCTACCCGGAAAGCGAAGCGCGGGGCCAGGTGCGGCGCAACATAAGAGCTGCCCTACAGCACATGGCCGAGGGCGTCAAAACGCTGGACATCCTGGGCCGCTACCACACCTTCCTGGACGCCCCGATATATGTAACCCTGGCCCGGAAGCCGATCGACGTGTGCTGCCGCAGCCGGAAACGGCTGCAGTGCAGAAGAGCTATACGGCCGGCTCCCGGAGTTACGGCCAGGTCACGATAGATTTCCAGTTCCTCTGGGGCCAGCCGCTGGTGATCCGGACCAGTGGCCGGTTCCGCTGAACGCTGCGGTAATGCGTGCAAGCATTTAATACTTATGTTCAATTAGGATTATGGGCCACCGCACCTATATCATGCCGAAGCCGATTTATGACTTGGCCAATGGGCCAGCCGCCGCAGAGGCGCCTTTCAACATGCTGACAAATGACGATTGGCTGACCGTACTCCACCATCTGCATGCACATGAGGTCGAAGGAGTCTGCGGCATGCAAAAAGGCATGATGCTGAGCGATCTCCAGGACGTACATAGCAAAAGGTATGTGCTGGCTGAATTTTTGCAGCAGTATTTGGATCAGCATAGTTGCGTGACAACATACCGCCTGGGAAACAACGAACTCAGACTGAACCAGGGGTGGCTGCCGAATGCGGAACGCGGGATATATTTCAAGCTCCAGGTTTTTGTCAACGAGTTCCAGAATTATGAAAGGACGCCTTTGACCGAGACCGACGAAGGCATAACTTGGGACATCCGGAAGAAAGCCGAAAGCCTGGAATCCGCTGAAGCCAGCGGCGTCACACAAACCTAGCCGGCGGCGGTCGGCATGGATTGCAAAATGCGTTCTGCCTCGGTCTTCGTATCAATATCCTCTACCTGGCTGGTCACGATCTCCAGGCTGCCGGTAAGAGTGTTGCGCTTTACCCGGCCCCTAATCACGTACTCGCGGCCGACCGGCACGTTCTGGAACGCGGCCGGCAGGTTTTTCTCCTTGTCCACCGCCTGCTTGATTTCTGCTATGCTCTTGCCCAACACCTTCTCTGCCGCTTCGCGGAAGAACACCACCCTTACCGACCCGGTGCCGTCGTCGGCGAAGCCGGCGGCGATGGCCAGGTAGGACGGCGTGACTGGGCCATGCTCCTGGCACTTGAAAGCGCTGCCTTCGGCAGTAACGCGCTTCAGGCAGGTCGGGCAGGTCTCGTACAAAACCTGCCGCTCGAAGAACTGCAGCATGCTGGCCCGCACTTCGCAGAAATCGTTCTCCTTCAGCTCCCTTATGGAACTGCGCTTCCAGCTGCGCATCGGGGCGTCGGGTTGCTGGGCCACTTCCATCGGCTCGTCAAGTATTTTTAGCGTGCCGCGGCCGATGCGCAGGTCGGGCTTGTCTTGGTAGCCGGGCTTGACGAACGCGCTGCGCACCTCGATGGTCATGCCCTCAGCGATGTTCGCCTGCCGGAACGTGTCGATTTCCAGGTCCCAGAGGGACAGCCGGCACGTGCCAGTCTCATCGCCCAGGATGACGCTCATCACGCTGCCCTTCTTGCCGTTGCGCTCGAACTCGCGCGGCTCAAACAGACGGATTACTTTGGCCTTCAAATCGACCGAGCGCAACCCAGGCACCAGGTTTTGGATCTTCAGGATGCGCCGGCCCTCCTTCATCAGCTGCACGCCCAGCTCGCGGCCGACGATTAAGGCTGCGCCTTCCCGGCTCACCAGGCCGGACAGCTCCTGCTGCTTTTCCAGGACCAGCCGTTCAATCTTGTCCTTTGGGATCTTGGTCTTTTCTTCGATGGCTTCCAGGATCTTGTCGTAACCTTCGTCCCAATACATGCCTGATAATTGTGGCAGCAAGATAAATCCTTGCACCGGCATAGCGGCCCTGCGCATGCGGCCCTTTTTTAAATACCGGTGGGTTAATCTAACTGCTTATGCTTAGCTGCGCTTCGCGGTGTGCTGATGGACTTCCCGGACGATGACAACCCCAAGGAGCAGAGTGCCAGCGAGCTGCTGCAGTCGTTGGTGACTTCGGACGAGATCGAGGCAGAAGAGGCGGAACGCAAGGTAGAATTTGTTGCTAGGATCAAGGCCTTCCTCAACGAGAAATACAAGAAGGAGGTGGCCGAGGCAGCGCTGGCGGAAAAGCCGCTGGTGGTCGATTATGCCGTCCTGGACAAGTTCAGCCCGGAGCTGGCCGAGCTGCTGCTGAAGTCGCCCAAGCTGTTCTTTGAAGCCGCCGAGGAAGCCGTCGAGGAGCTGGACCTGGCGGCGGAGACCGAGCACAAGGTCAAGGTGCGCGTCACCAGCCTGCCGGCGCCGGTCAACATCCGCGACCTGCGTGCCAGGCACATCGGCCGCTTCATCAGCATTGAGGGCGTGGTGCGCAAGGGCAGCGAAATCCGGCCGGAGGTCATCGATGTCACTTGGGAGTGCCCGAAGTGCAACAAGCTGATCGTGCAGAAGCGCCGCGGCACGTTCATCACCCGGCCGTTCGAGTGCGACTGCCGCAACAAGTTCGGCTTCAAGGAAGTGGGCAAGACCATGATCGACACGCGCTGGGTGGTCATTGAGGAGCCGTTCGAGCTGACCGAGGGGGAACGGCCGTCCCAGGTGACCATCTTGTTGAAAGAGGATCTGGTTAACCAGGAAGGCCGCCGGCTGAGCGACCCGGGCAACCGGCTGAAGATAACCGGCATCCTTAAGGACATCCCGAAAGGCAAGGTGTTTTCCGTCAAGCTGGATTTCTACCTGGACGCCAACTACGTCGAGGCCACGGAAATCGGCTGGCACATGGTCAAGATCAGCAAGGAGGATGAGGAGGAGATAAAGAAGATGGCAAAGGATGGCGCCATCTATGAGACCATGATCGATTCCTTGGCCCCGTCCTTGTACGGCATGCGCGAGATAAAGGAGGCCATTGTCCTGCAGATGTTCGGCGGCATGACGCATATCATGCGCGACAAGGCCCGCTTCAGGGGCGAAATACACGTGCTGCTGGTCGGCGACCCGGCCTCGGGAAAAAGCCAACTGATGAAGCTAGTGCCGCAGATCATGCCGAGGGGCAAGTACGTCAGCGGCAAGGGAACCACAGCCGCTGGCCTTACTGCGTCGGTGAGCAAGGACGAGCAGTTCATGGGCGGCTGGGTGCTTGAAGCCGGGGCCATGGTTCTGGCGCACAAAGGCCTACTGGCAGTCGACGAGTTCGAGAAGATGTCCGAAGAGGACCAAGTGGCCATGCACGAAGGCCTGGAGCAGGGCAGCATCAGCATCGCCAAGGCCAGCATCGTCGCCACGTTACCGGCCCAGACCAGCGTGCTGGCCGGCGGCAACCCGAAATTCTCGCGCTTCGACCCGTACTTGCCGATCAACAAGCAGATCACCATCCCCGAGACCCTTTTGACCAGGTTTGACCTCAAGTTCGTGCTCAAGGACCTGCCGGATGCGGACGCGGACAAGCGCGTGGTTGACCACATCCTAGCCAGCCGAGAAGTCGACTATGAAGGCGCCAAGCCGAAGCTGTCGTCCGACTTCATCCGCAAATATGTCGCCTACGCCAAGGAGAAATGCAAACCGGTCATGTCGAAAGAGACCGGCGACATGATCAAGCGCTTCTATGTCGAGATGCGGCGCAAGGCGCAGAAGGAAGGCGGCCCGATACCCATTACCCTCAGGCAGTTCGAGGCGCTCCTGCGGCTGTCGGAAGCCAGCGCCAAGATGCAATTATCTGACGTGGTGCGGAAGGAAGATGCCAAGCGCGCCATCCGGCTGATGAAATACAGCTTGCGGCAGCTGGGTTATGACCCGGAGACCGGCGCCATCGACGTGGACAAGGCGGAAGGCGGCACCCCGGCCAAGGAACGGTCCGACATCCGGATGGTGCTGGACGTGGTCGAGAACTTGAGCAAGAAGAAGAAGGAGATGATGGTGTCCGACATCCTGGAGCAGGCCAAGAAGGATGGCGTGGACCGGCCGGAAGAGATCGTCGAGCGGCTGAAGCGGGAAGGGTTGCTGTTCGAGCCGAGCCCGGGTTATGTGCAGAAGGTTTAGCTATGGCAAGAGACAAGCGCGTCGAGGAAACCGAGATAGAGTTCGGCATTCCGAAGGTAGCGAAGATCCGGCGCAAGCGCACCGTGGTCAGCTACGGCAAGGTGCGCAAGCGGCGCAAGCGCAAGACGTGACATTCTACCTATTCTTTGACATCCGCCACCGTCCCGGCGGTTATCCTGACCAGCTCCGGCGGGGCGATCGGGAACACCGAACTGCTGGTGCCGGCGGCCGCATAGACTTTCGCGAAGGCCATCAGGCCCTGGTCGACGAACACTTTCATCTTGTTCAAGTGGCCGACCGGCGGGACCGCGCCGACCGCGAAGCCGGTGACCTCCAGCACTTTCGCCGGCTCCATCATGCTGGCCTTGCGGCCGACGAGCTTGGATACCTTGTGCTTGTCGATGCGGTTGGCGCCGCTTGCTATCACCAGGATGGCATCGTCGCCGGCCTGCATGGCAATCGACTTTGCAATCTGCGCGACACTGCAGCCCAGAGCTTCGGCGGCCTGCAGGCTGGTCTTGGTCGAGACCGGAAACTCGATGATTTCGGCTGCAATGCCAAAATGTGCCAACTGCTGACTTATTTGTTCGGCCGAAGGCATCATCACATTTCCCGGCCGCGCCTTAAAAAACCGCATGGCTTGCTTGGTGATTTTGGCCGGCGCGTCAGGTGCCGGGCGCCTTGAAACTGCACACCGGCAGGTAGCGGCACGCCCTGCATTTGTTGGGGTTGTTGTGGTGCGACGGCGTGACGGCCTTGTTGTAGACGCCCTCGAACAGCTGGAAGTTCTGCTGCAGGAACGCGCGCAGCGTGTCGTCATACACGCCGTTGAACTGTTTGAGGATCTCGTTCGCGGGCGAACGGTGCACCACCGTGAAGCCGATGGCATTGAACGCGATTGCCGCCGAATAGGTATGCACGAAGCCCTCGCAGTATGCGGCCAGTTGCACTAGCCGGTCCAGATACAGCTGGCTCGGCACGCGGTTGCCCGTTACCGTTTTGTCATCGACGATGATCAGCCGGCCGGCGCGCCGCAGCACGTGGTCGGTCCTGCCCACATACTCAAACACGTTGCCGTTCTCGCGCACCACTGCCACTTTCATCGACTCGCGCACCAGGTCCAGGTCAAAGTTCGGGTCGAGCAGCTGTTCTGCTGTCACCTCTTCCCTTTCCACCAGCTGGTCCTCCTCTTCCAACGCTTGGTGCAGGCGCCGGCCGGCCACCATGCGCATAGTTTCAGCTGGTTTTAAGCCCAAATGGTACTTGTTTACCAAAGTGAATTGGCAGTAGCCGATGGCCGACGCGAAATCGGAGATGTTGACCTTTACGTGCTCCATAATGCTGCTTGTCGAGCTAGAATAAAAACCGGGCCAGCATGGCGGGCCGCGAGGGCCGCTTGCCGCCGCTCTGCCTTGCGCCTGGAATCAGCAATTCCGGGCCACGGCTTCAGTGGTGAACACGGCCGGCTTGTCGCTAACGGCAACTGTGGCCAAGTGGAATGGGTAGGTAAGGGACTGGAACACGATGCAGCCCTTGCCGGGCGTCGTTTCCCGGACGTAAACGCGGGTCACGGCATCTTCAACAGTCACGTTGTATATCTCCGCATAATAGCCGCTGGACGGCCGTTGGCCGAGGAAGGCGGCAAGAACCTGCTGCTGGGTGAAATCGATGGTCGGCATGCTTGGCAGCTGCTCATAGCCTTGGTTGGCCCGGGCCCACGCCGTTTTCAAGCCAGCGCTGCTGTTGATGGCGTACAGGCTTGCATCTTCCGGCCCGCTGAAGGCAACGCCTTTGGCCAAGGTGGTCAAGCTTGGGCTGGCGGCAAACGGCTGGCCAAGCTGCGTTTCCAGCGCGGCCCTGACCGCCGGATCGCGGCCGACGTACAGGACGATGGCGTTACCCTTGCGGTAAAAACGCGCTGGCTCCGGCCAGTCAGCGGGCTTGCCGGCAATAGCTGTCCCGTCCGGCGCGACCTGGCCCGCAGCCGTTGCCACTTCCGCCGGGCTGGCATACTCGAACACCTGCACGTCCTGGCCGTTGACCGCAAGCACTTTCGCGCGCGGTTCAAAGTAAGGCAGGGCAAGCGTGCCGACTTCCTGAACTTCCATGCCGGCCGCGCTGAGCGCGGCGGCCAGGCTGGAAGCGAAGCTGCGGCTTTCCTGCCGCGCCACGGGCAGGAAATAAGCGGCAAGCATGGCCACGGCCAGGATGGCGGTTAGGGCAACTGCGGCCAGTAGGTACAAACGGCGCATGGTTATCATACGCGGTCGGGCAATAAATGCCTTGTTAACCGCCGTTGAATAGGAAGTGGTGCAGCCTCAGCGTGTCCCGGGCCTGGCGCATGCGCCGCTTGACATACGTCTGCCAGTCACGGCCGTAAGGCAAATAGATTGACACCTGGTAGCCTTCGGCCGCCAGCCGGCGCTGCAGCTGGTTTTTCATGCCGTACAGCAGCTGGAACTCGAAGTTGCCATTCCCGTTGGCCAGTTCCTTGGCCTTGGCAATCAGCCGCTCGTCGTGGGTGGCGATCGCAAAATAAACCTTGCTCCGGAACAGTGTGGCCATGAGCTTGGCATAGTTGGCGTCTATTTCCCGTCGTTCCTGGTACGCCATTTCCGGCCGCTCCGCATACGCGCCTTTCACCAGCCGCACCGCTAACCGCTGGCGCAAGCAGCTGACCAACTGCATTTCAGAGCTGCGCAGCATGGCCTGGATGGCAATGGCAAGGTTGGTAAACTTGGGGCGTAGTGACAGGACTGCGGACAGCGTCGGTTCCAGATAATCATGCGCCTCCATGTCGACCCAGACGCGGACATTGGCGTTCTTAGCTGCCGCTGCCAGCGTGCCAAGGTTAGCCTGGAACTGTTGTCGGCCAAGCAGCACGCCGAGCTGGGTCGGCTTGATGGTTAAGTCCGCTTGCAGCCTTTCCTTCCGAATGGCGGCAATCACAGCCTGGTATTCGGCAACCGCCTGCCGGACTCGCGCTTGCGCATGGTAGTGCTCCCCGAGGTTGTCGATGAGCGCATGCAGGCCAGCGCGGTTCAATTCCTTGGCGGTGCCAAGCGCGCCGTCCAATTCCGTGCCTGCTACCCAACGCCTGGCAATGCGCGACAGCATTAAAAGTATGTTGGCGGCCGGCCTAAAATCCTAGCGCATGACCGACCGCAGCGCCAGGCACTTGACCGCCATGGTGGCATAGCTGCCCTTGGGCAAAGTCAGCTCCAGCGTAACGTTAGCGCCGGCCCAGGCCACGTGCCGGATCCTGGCCACCGCGATCGCCGGCCGCTCTATATAGCGATTGCTGGTGCCGACCTGCGCCTGGCGCAGCGTTTTTGCCTGGAACTGTTGCACGCCAGCCGGAACGACAACGGTGCCAAGCGCGTTGCCCGCCAATAAAACTTCCGGCCCGCTGCCGACCAGAAGCTGGCTGAGCTGGAAGTTCCAAAGCACGCCGGACAGCGCTGACAGGTATTCCCGCTTGTCCGCGATCGAAAACTTTTCCAGCAACGCGCGCACGCCGTCCTGCCGGCGCTCCGCCAAGATGCGCATTGCCCAGCGGACCTGGCTGTCGGCCTTCTGCAGGCGCAACGGCAACTGCTCCATGCGCCCGAGAAAAATGCCAATCGCGTCAGGTTGCCGCTGCTGCAAACCATATAGCAGTTCGCCCAGGCTGGCAGAGGTAAGCTTGGCGCGCTGCGTGTCGTAATAGTTCGGAAAGTGGAAGTCGCCAGCTTGGACCTTGAACTCCGGCTCGACCGCGCGCAGCACGATGCGGAACAAGTTGGAACTATGCATGCCGATCCCGATCGGCTGCGTGCCGTATCTTACCTCAAGCACCGCAAGTCCGGGCGTGTCCAGCCTGGCCAGCTGCTGCTCCAGGCCAGCTTGGTAAGGCACCGACAGCCACTGGCTGGCAATGGCCTGCTTGTCCTTGAGGCCGGCCCGGCCGATCTCCTTCAGCGGCACGCCGAGGCGGCCAGAAAGAATGCGCACTGCCGCGTCGGTGGATAGGGCGCGCTTCTCGATACGCAGGTATGCCTGGCTGGCGCCGGCCGGATGGCCAGCGCCAATTTCCAGCTCCTCGCTTACCTGGAAATCCTCCGGCCGGTCTTTCAGGACAAAGCGCTGCAATACGCCGCCATTGCTGCCCAACACCTGCACTTCCTTGCGCGGCCCGGCGCTTTCCTGCAGCTGGCAGAGAAAATCCCTGGACTGGCAATGCGCGAAAATTCCGTCCAGCATGTCAGCCCCCAACTGCATCTTTCCTGGCCTGGAACGTTTCCGCCATCTTTAGCAACCACGCCGGCCAAATATAAGCTTCCAGCCCCATGTAGAAGTATGGTCGTCCATACCATTAAGGGCGTCACCTGCTCGGTAAAAGTCGACATACCGCCCTACATGGACGAGAAAACGAAAGCGGTCCTGCTCACCGTGCTCAAGTATTGCCTGGAGCCGAAATACCGCGCCAAGGTGATGAAGAGCATGAACAACCTGCTCAGCCACGTTTCCGTTCTCATGGACTGGACGCGCAAAGTCAACCAGTATGACAGCACGGTGGAGAAGGCAGTAAGGGACTTTGTCGGCTTGCATCTCAACCACGGTTTCCTGATCGGGCAAAAGTATGCCGAAACGGAACAGGCCGAGTCCGGCGCGGCCAATGACGAAGAGGATGAGGACGGTGCGGATGAGGCCCAGCCGTCCGGCAGCCTGGAGCACGTCCTTGCCGAGCAGATGGACTACAAGCCGTTGCTTGACCGGCTTGACGACTCCCGGAAGCAGACCGCGGTCATCATGTTCTATTCCCTGGACCTGGCCCGGCTGGCGATTGAAACCGGCCTGATGCTGAGCAACTATTTGTCCGCCGACCTGATCGAGAAGCATTACCAGAAGCTGAAAAAGGAAATAGAGTATATCGGCTAGCATGCAGCTGCGTTCCGTCAACCCGGCTACTGAAGAGGTGGTCGAGCGCTTTCCGGCCATCAGTTACCGGCAGGCAAGCGAGATTGCCCAGCGCTGCGCCCAGGCGTGCGGCGCTTGGTCCGGCACCGGCATCGAGGAACGGGCCAAGCTGGCGGCCAAGCTGGCCCGGCAGCTGCTGGCAAAAAAACAGCAATATGCCGAGGCCATCACGCGCGAGATGGGCAAGCCGATCACCCAGGCGCTTGCGGAAATCGAGAAATGCGCGGTGCTCGCTGACTACTATGCGGCGCATGGGCCGGGCTTTTTGGCGGATGCTGCCGTCAAGACCGGCTACCAGCAGAGCCGCGTCAGCTACGAACCATTGGGCGCCATACTGTGCATCATGCCCTGGAACTTCCCGTTCTGGCAGGTGCTGCGCTGCGCCATACCGGCTTTGCTGGCCGGCAACACGGTCCTGCTCAAGCACGCCAGCAACGTGCCAAGGTGTGCGCTCGATATTGAACAGGCTGTTGAGGCTGCCGGCTTTCCTGACAATGTGTTCCGCACGCTGCTGTTGGATGCCGATGGCGCCCTAGAACTGATCGGCCATCGGGCCATAGCGGCGGTCAGCTTCACCGGCAGCACCCAGGCCGGCATGGCCGTCGGCCAGCAGGCCGGCCGGCACCTGAAGAAAGCGGTGCTGGAGCTTGGCGGTTCCGACCCGTTCATCGTGCTGGAAGACGCGGACCTCAAGCTGGCAAGCTCAAGGGCGATCGAAGCGCGGAATGCAAATGGCGGCCAGAGCTGCATTGCGGCCAAACGCTTCATTGTCGCGGCCAAGGTCGAGCAGGCCTTTACCCAGGAAGTGCAGGCAATTATGGCCAGGCTGCAGGTCGGCGACCCGCTGGACAAGCAAACGCAAGTCGGCCCGCTGGCCAAACAAAGCATGGTCGAGGACCTAGACCGGCAAGTGAAACAATCGGTGCAGCAAGGCGCCAGGCTGCGGCACGGCGGCGGCCGGATGAAGGGCAAGGGCTTTTTCTACCAGCCGACGTTGCTGGCCGGCGTGAAACCGGGCATGCCGGTTTGGGACGAAGAGACGTTTGGCCCGGTGCTGCCGGTCATGCCGTCGCCCAACGTTGCCGAGTCGATAAAGCTGGCCAACGATACGCAATATGGCCTTGGGGCAAGCGTCTGGACGCGCGACATAAAGCAGGCCACGCTATTGGCCCGGCAGCTGCAGGC
>JACQOC010000046.1 GCA_016202785.1 Candidatus Aenigmatarchaeota archaeon | reverse complement strand
TGCTTGCATGACATCCCGGCCGTAATGCGCCTCGTGGGCCAGAGATCGGTAAAAAGCAGACAAGCCGCCAACTTTCTGCGCCAACTCGGCCTGGCCATTGCCGGCTAGGAATTCCCGGTCTTGCTCCAGGCCGGCGGCAAACCCCTGGCCCAAAGTTTCCAGGAGCGACCAGCCCATGTAGCTTTCGCACAATGCATTCAGCTGATTCCTACCGCGCCGCTCATAGGCGCCGAAAGTACGGAGATTGCGCCAGAAAGCCGTAGCCTTGGATGGTTTCGACGCGCCGATAAGTTCGCCGATATCGGCCAATTTGGCCAAAACCCGGTAGGTATAGCCGGCTATTTCGCGCGAATTCTCCATGGCATATCGATAATATCGCATGATGCCGGGCGTGGCGCGCTCGCAAAGTCCGTTCAAGAAAGCGGTGTGCTCTTCCATTCGCGCATGACATATGTCCGGCAAGCGGCCGGCAAATTGCCCGGTTTCGGCGCCCATGGCATAAGGCGCTCCAGCTGATCCGTTCTCGCCGCCCGGCCAATCGATGCCGGCCTGCAGCGCCGCCAAGCTGTATGGGACAGAAACCGGCAGCGACAGTTCTTCGTCCGGTTGGTAAGACGCAAACAGCTGCGCCGCAGCCAGCTGTCCGCTATCCCGGCACAAACCGAATGCCACATTGACGGCAGCGCAATGTGTGTCGAACGAAAACCGCAGGCGGTAAGCATCATTGTCAAGTTGCGCTGCAGCCGCTGCCAGGTCGATAGCGTTACCCAGTCGTCTCATCCTACAGGTCGATGCTAGGCATTATAAGCGTGTCAGGCGCGCCGCTTGGCCAGGCGCTCGCCCTTCATTTCCAGGTACTGCTCCTTGGTGATGCGCGATTGCCGGGCATTCGCTATCTGGGAATCGATAAGCATCCGCTGCTGCTCCGACCATTCCTTATCGGAATGAACCTTGATGTAGTCCACCCAGGAGTCGATGAACTTCAGCCGTTCCGCGAAGTTCCGCTCCTGGTCCTTGCGCAGCTCCGCCAGGTCGATTTTGAGGCCTTTCATAACAAGTATTCCTCATAGGCCTTTTTAACGCCGAGCTGGCCGATGAAATAGCCAAGCTTTGCTGCGTCTAGCCTCTCACGCAGCAGCCGGTACAGGAACCGGGCATCCTCGATATCCTTCCCGCTGCCGAGGAACAGCTTGAACGCGATGTTCAGCTCCAGCGACCCTACCAGCACGCTGCCGGAGGCAAGCTTCACTTCAACCCGATGCTCCAAGCTGTAAAAGTCCGTGTCCCGCTTCGGGAACTTGATCTCGAAATTCGGCTGCCATTTGCCTTGCTTTGCGATGCGGATGGCAAGGCCATCCGTCAGCATCCGGTAGGCCTCCTGCTGGCTGTCTTCGTTGAGTATCCAGTAGCCTTGGTCATGCAACTCGGCAACAAAGGCCGGAAAGTCCTGGAAGTCGGCGACAAACGCGTCCACGTCCTCGCTCGCCCGGTTGCGGCCGAACAGGATGGCGACATAGCCGCTGACTATGACATACTTGGCATGCCGCTCCAGGATCCGAACGAAATCCAGCACGAAGCGGTCCAGCTCGTTCTCGACCTTGTCCAGCTTGATAGTGTGTGCACTGACGAACTCCATATTGAGTGATGGACGGAGGCAATAAAAATGGAAGCGCCCTGGGCGGGAATTTCACCAAATGCGTGGCTTTGAACCCGCGTCAAGAGCGTTCTGCACGGCCCTCCCGAAACTGCCGGAAGGCGATTGACAGGCTCGTATGCTAACCGCTACACCACCAGGGCCCAGTATTAGTATATTATATGGGCTATTTATGCTTTGCCGCTGGCCGGTCAGACGAAATAGAACGCCGCCGCCAGTATCAGGTAGACGGTTATCAGCTGCGCCCCCTCCAGCCAGTTGCAGCGGCCGTCCGCCGACAGGTAATTGACGATCATCACCGCGAAGAACATCGCAATAATTTGGAACAGGCTGAAGACTGGGGAAAAAGGTTTCCCGATCAGGTGGCTGGTGAATACCAGTATTGGCAGCACGAACAAAGCGATCTGGGTGGCGGAGCTGGTGCCGATCTCCAGCGATATGTCCAGCTTATTGCGCAGCGCCATGGAAATGGCGGCTGACATCTCCGTCAGGTTGGACAGTACGGCGATTATGGTGATGCCGATGAACGCCTGGCTGATGCCGGCCTGCAGCGCCGCCGGCTCGATGGTGCGCACCAACAGGTCGCTGGCGACCGCGGCCAAGGTGATGCAGACGCCCAGCACCAAAAGGGACTTACGCATGTCCCACACCGGCCGGATGCGCTCCTGGCGGTAGGTGTCGGCGACGTCGAAGAGATGCTTATGGGTCTTGAAGGCGAACACCAGCCCGGCGACGTACACGGCCGCCATGATGCCGGCCACCGCGACCTCGAGGAACGCGGCATTCTTGCCGGTGGCGATGGCGAAAGCGGAGGGGATAGAGATGCCGGCCACCGCTATAATCAGCATGGTGCTGGACACGCCTGCCGTCTGCCGGTTGAAGGTCTGCTCCTTGAAGCGCAGGCCGCCGAAGAACACCGCCAGGCCGATTAGCAGGAGGATGTTGGCGATGATGGAACCGATTATCGTCGCCTTCACCAGTTCGAACAGGCCCTGGTTGATGGCCGTTATGGCGATGACAATCTCGACGATGTTGCCGAAGGTCGCGCTGGCGATCCCGGCCACCGCCGGGTTGGCCTGCACCACGATGCTTTCGGTGGCTTTCCCTACGTTGCGCGCGATCGGCGCCAGGGATAGGGTGGCAGCAATGAACACCAGCAGCCGGTCGGCGCCTGACCAGGCCAGGTACAGGGACAAGGGCAGCAGCAAAAACAGGACATCGGACCGGTCAAAGCGCGGGAAAGCCATATGCACTATTGGGCCAGGGGTTTAAGAGCGGCCAGAAACGGCTTAGTATTCGTGGAAAATATAAGAGCCAGCCATGCCGGTAACCGACCACAGTGTGTTGCCGTTCTGCTTTACCTCATACTGGGTGGTGCCGTCAGCGTTGACGGTAAACTCCAGCGTGGCCATGTCGGCGAACGCACCATTGATGAGAAGCGTGCCGAAGGCCGTGCAGGCGCTTTGGGTCGCGGTGGTTTCGCTGCACTCTGTGACCTTGCCGGTGAAGGCCCTAGTTACTGCAGTCTTGCCGCTGTTAGTCGTGCCGGCCAACACCGCTTGCACCTTGCTGTTGACGACGTTGCCATCCAGGATGGAATAGACGCCGTGGAACTTGCTTACGGTCTGAGCAAAAGCGGGCACGCCGTCGATGTCGCCGATCCCGCCGTTCTGCACCCAACCGGCTACCAGCAGGAAAGCCGCCAAGGGCGGGATGATGACGCCGCCCAGGGCTAGGGATGTGATGGTGGTGTTTTTCATAAGCTTTTCTCCGCTCAAAGCAACCAGTTGGCTGCCTGACACCAATTGGACGCGATATTTATAACTTCCGGGCCGCAACTCGCTCTTGTCAAACTCTGCGCTTTGGAAGGATTTTAGCGCTTTCGTGGGCAATTCTTATTGATTCTTCGACAATATCACTATTCAATTTTCTCGTGGGGCTTAGTTGATTAAACAATTGGACAGCGTATGGAACAATTTCATCCGTCACGACATAAAGATCCGGTACTGGCCTAAGCTGTATAACGCCAATGCAAATCTGATCCATTCCATTTTTTGGCACGCTATTGGCCGTTGACCAATTGATAAAAATATTCTTTTCAGGGTTTATGT